>JBGTMM010000192.1:0-4257 GCA_041743635.1 Bythopirellula sp. | reverse complement strand
TCCTGCGTCACAATTATCGTTAGGGATTTGAGCAATGGCTACAGATGGAAGAATTGTCGGCATATTGGGCCGTAAGGTCGGTATGACGCAGATTTTCGACGAAGCGGGCGTCGCCGTGCCTGTGACTGTAGTTCAAGCTGGCCCCTGCGATGTGCTGCAAGTTCGCACCGCCGAGCGCGATGGCTATGAAGCCGTGCAGCTTGGTTATCTCGATAAGCCCCGTCGGTTGGCATCCCGTTCGCAACGTGGTCAGGTGGCGAAGCTCGACAGCAAGCGCGGCAAGAAGCGTTCGGCCGCGGGCGTCGAAGCGATTGCCAAAGCCAATTGCGAACCCAAACGATTTGTGCGCGAGATTCGTGGCCCCGCTGGTGAACTCGAAGTGGGTGCCCAGGTGAATGTTGATGCGTTCGAAGGAATCGCCACCGTCGACATCGTCGGCACAAGTAAGGGTCGTGGTTTCTCGGGTGCCATGAAGCGGCACAATTTCTCCGGCCAGCGTGCTACTCACGGCGTGAAGAAGTGCCATCGCCATTTGGGTGGTACCGGTAACAGTGCCACGCCGAGCCGCCTATTTAAGGGCGTGAAGATGCCGGGCCGATATGGTGGGGCGCGTTGCACGGTGCGGAATCAAAAAGTCGTGCGGATCGACGCGGAAAACAATCTGCTGTTGGTCTGCGGCAGCATCCCCGGCCCGAACGGGGGTTATGTGATCGTCAAGAAGTCAAACAAAGTGTAAGGAGGCTCTCGGCTTTCGGCTCTCGGCTGTCAGCCAGATTTAATCTGGCCGATAGCGAAAAGCCGATAGCCGACAGCCAAATGAAATGCCAAAACTCACGGTCCTCGATGTTAAGGGAAAGAAAGTCGGCACGTACTCAATCGAGCCGACTGACCTTGCTCCGCGCATTAATAAGCAACTCCTGCACGACGCCGTGGTCATGTACCAAGCCAACTTGCGGCAAGGTTCGCACATGACCAAGACTCGCAGCATGGTGAGCGGTTCGACCAAAAAGCTGTACCGGCAAAAGGGGACGGGTAACGCTCGGGCCGGTTCGCGGCGCAGTGGTACGCGACGCGGTGGCGGACACATCCACGCGATCCGCAATCAAGATTATTCGTATTCGCTGCCGCGCAAGGCCCTGCAATTGGCCACGCGCATGGCGATAGCCTCAAAGATTCAAGACGATCAGATCACGCTGATCGACAAGCTTGAATTTGCCGAACCCAAGACTCGCGAGATGATGGGGGTCATCAAGCATTTGGGCTGCCAGGGCGAGTCGCTGTTGATTGCCACGGCAGGCCATGCCCCCAATGTGTACAAGAGTGCCCGCAATATCCAGAAGGTTGCCGTGCAGTCGGCCGGGGATCTGAATGCATTGAGTGTGTTATCGGCTCGTCGATTGGTGATTACGACCGAGGCCCTCGACCAGATCAAGCAACGTGCTGGCGCCAATGGAACCAAAGGCGAGGCAGCCAAGGCCTAGGCCTAGTTAAGAGTATAGAATCATGCCACGACACATTCCACAAAGCACGAGCATCATCCTTGAGCCGCACCAGGTGATTTTGAAGCCGTTGGTGACGGAAAAGGGGATGCATCGTTCGACCCGCAACAACGCTTACGCGTTCGAGATCAATCGCTTGGCCACCAAGGTCGATGTCAAGCGGGCCGTTGAAGAATTGTTTGAGGTGAAAGTTCTGAGTGTTCACACGCAGAATCGTAAGGGAAAGCCGCGTCGCACGAAGATGCGGCTGGGTTACACGCAAGATTGGAAGAAAGCCATTGTGACGCTCGACGCCGAGCATCGTATTGAATTGTTTTAAGGATAGCTGTTAGCCTTAAGCTATTAGCTTTTAGCCATAGGTGGTTAAAAGTGAGAGTGGCTAAGAGCTAATAGCTAAAAGCTGATTATGGGTATTCGCAAATACAATCCGACGAGTGCTGGCCGGCGCGGGGCCTCGGTGAGCGACTTCGCGGAGCTCACTCCGGGCGCCAAGCCCGAGAAGAGCCTGTTGCGCCCGAAGCCCAAAAAGGGTGGTCGCAATTTTCAGGGCAAGATTACCTCTCGGCATCGTGGTGGTGGACACAAGCAGCGCTATCGGTTGATCGACTTCCGTCGGAACAAGGACGGCGTGGCCGCCCAAGTGAATTCTATTCAATACGATCCGAATCGCTCGGCCCGCATTGCGTTGCTGCACTATATCGACGGCGAGAAGCGATATATTATCGCCCCGGACGGTTTGAAGCAGGGCGACAAGGTGATGAGTGGTGCCGAAGCGCCGGCCAAGGTGGGCAATTGCCTGCCGTTGGCGAAGATGCCGCTTGGTACCGAGATTCACAATGTCGAACTTCGCGAAGGTCGTGGCGGGGTGTTGTGCCGCAGTGCCGGGACGCATGCCACACTGATGGCTCGCGAAGCGGAGTGGGCACAGATTTCACTTCCGAGCGGAGAAATTCGCCGTATACCGTCCGCTTGTCGGGCCACGGTGGGGACTACCAGCAACGGTGATCACAGCAGCATCGTACTGGGTAAGGCGGGTCGCAAGCGTTGGATGGGTCGGCGGCCACACGTTCGCGGCACGGCGATGAACCCCATCGACCATCCGCACGGTGGTGGTGAAGGTCGCACGAAGGGTGGTCGCCATCCCGTGAGTCCCACGGGTGTGAGTGCCAAGGGTGGTGCGACCCGCAATCGCCGCAAGGCATCCAACAAATCAATCATTCGCCGTCGCAAGAGTCGGCGCTACGGCCAACTGAAATTACCGAAAACCTAACACATTAAAGCACATTGGACCGAGCCAAAATGGGTCGGCTAAATAAAGATGAGTCGCTCGCTGAAAAAAGGTCCGTATGTCGATCCTAAGCTGTATGCGAAGGTTGACAAGCAAAATGACTCGGGCCGCAAGGAGCCGATTACCACCTGGGCTCGTGCGTGCACGATCATTCCGGAATTCGTGGGCCACACATTCTTGGTTTATAACGGTAAAGCACACTTGAAGGTGTTTGTCACAGAAGACATGGTTGGCCACAAGCTGGGCGAGTTTTCACCGACTCGCAATTTTCGTGGACACGGCGGTAAGGGTAAGAAGTAGGAGAAGCTGTTAGCACTCAGCTATTAAGCTTTCAGCCAGACAAAGGTTGAAGGTCTATCTGGCTGAAGGCTAATAGCTAATAGCTGAAAGCTTTAACATGGCATACACCGCAACACATATGCATGCCCGCATCAGCGCCAGTAAGGTTCGACCGCTGGCCACGTTGATTCGCGGCAAAAAAGTTGACGACGCACTTGCCATTCTGCGGTACCAACCGCAGCGTGGGGCGCGGATGTTGGAGAAGGTTCTCAAAAGCGCATTGGGCAACGCCGAGGATTTGCGGGCTCCCAATTTGGGTGGCTTGCGAGTGATCGACGCCCGCGTGGATGGGGGGCCGATGTTTAAGCGTGTTCGTCCCCGAGCACGTGGCATGGCACACATTATCAAGAAACGGTTTTCGCACATTAAGGTTTCAATCGAATAATGAATAAGCTGTTAGCAATGAGCCATTAGCTGTTAGCCGGAGGGACAACAGCTAGTCTGGCTAAGAGCTAACAGCTAAGAGCTGAAAGCTTTATTATGGGTCAAAAAGTCAATCCAATTGGTTTTCGAACGGGCATCATGCTGGGCTGGAAGAGCCGCTGGTATGCCTCGAAAAAAGAATTTTCGGAATTGCTGATTGAGGACTTTAAGATCCGCAAATTCGTGCATACGAAATACAAGTTTGCCGGCATCCCCAAGGTGGAAATCGAGCGAACGCGCGACGAAGTGAAAGTGATTTTGTTTACGGCTCGGCCGGGTGTGATCATCGGCCGCAAGGGCCAGGAAGTCGAGCTATTGCAAGACGAACTGCAAGCTCTGGTGGGTCGGCGGATCAATATCAAGATCGAAGAAGTTTCGCGGCCCGAGTTGCAAGCACAACTGGTGGCCGAGGATATCGCCGAGCAATTGAGCAAGCGGGCGAGTTTCCGCCGGACGATGAAACGTTCGATTGAACAAACGATGGAAGCGGGCGCCAAGGGCATTAAGGTGCAATTGGCGGGTCGCTTGGGTGGCGCCGAAATGGCCCGCCGCGAGAAGCAGATTGCGGGGTCGATTCCGCTCAGCACATTGCGAGCAAAAATCGACTACGGTTTTGTGGAAGCCATGACGGCCCAAGGCCACATTGGCGTTCAAGTTTGGATTAACCAAGGCATGTACGAGGACGAGACCGATGGCGTTGATGCCCAA
>JBGTMM010000191.1:0-2375 GCA_041743635.1 Bythopirellula sp. | reverse complement strand
GGCGCGGACGCGAATCGTACGCGGTGCGTGATGGAAATTCGTGCCGGCACCGGCGGCGACGAAGCGGCCCTGTTCGCTCGTGACCTGTACGAAATGTACAAGTATCACGCCGAGTCGAAGGGCTGGCGCGTGGAAGTTCTTGATATGAGTTCCACGGAGCTGGGGGGGTTTAAGGACCTCACGCTTGGTCTGGAAGGGGACGGCATCTATCGCGAACTGCAATACGAGAGCGGTGGACATCGGGTTCAGCGCGTTCCTCAGACCGAAACGCAAGGCCGGATTCACACTTCAGCGGCCACGGTGGCCGTGATGCCCGAGCCGGAAGACGTTGAAATCAACATTAAAACTGAAGATTATCGGCTCGACAAATTCTGCGCGAGTGGCCCGGGCGGCCAGCATGTCAACAAGACCGAATCGGCCGTGCGTTTGACGCATTTGGAAACCGGCATCGTTGTGCAGTGCCAGGATGAAAAGAGTCAGCACAAGAATTTGGCAAAGGCGCTGCGGGTGCTTAAGTCGCGTGTGTACGAAGCCAAGCGTCAAATCGACGATCAAAACCGGGCCGACGAACGCCGCACGCTGGTGGGTTCAGGGGATCGCAGTCAACGGATTCGCACCTACAATTTTCCCGAGAATCGTCTGACCGATCATCGCATCGGTTTGACCCTTTATAAATTGGATCAAATCTTGGCCGGGAATCTGCAGGCGGTGACCGACGCCTTGGTCGATTATGATCGCCAGCAACTGCGTGATGCTTTTGGGACGGATGACTAGGAAATTGCAAATTGTAAATTGACAATTTTCGATTTTTGGGATCGCTGATCAATTTTTGAGTAACACGGGTTCCAACGCATGAGTGACGACCAAATATGGACCGTGGGTCGGTTGCTCACCTGGACCGCCGATTTCCTGCGCGGCAAAGGGGCCGATAGCCCGCGGCTCGATGCGGAAGTGCTTTTAGCCCATGCCCGAGGTTGTCAGCGGATTGAGCTTTACACGGCCTTTGAAGAAGAACCGACCGAGACGGTCCGCACGGCGTTTCGTGAGCTTGTCGGTCGCCGGGCGAAGGGAACCCCCGTGGCGTATCTGGTGGGACGCCGTGAATTCTTTTCGCTGATGTTTGAAGTGACGCCCGACGTGCTGATCCCGCGCCCGGAGACGGAATCGCTTGTCGTGCGAGCGATTGATTTGGCGAAGTCGCTACAAACGGAATCGCTGCAGATTGCTGACGTCGGCACAGGGAGCGGCATCATCGCGATTACAGTGGCGAAGCATGTGAAGCATTGTCACGTGACGGCCATCGACATCAGCCCCGTGGTACTGGAAGTCGCCAAACGCAACGCGGCGAAGCATGGCGTGGCCGAGCGAATTGACTTCGTCAAGAGTGATTTGTTCGCGGCATTGCCCAGTGAGGTCAAATTCGACTTGGTACTCAGCAATCCCCCCTACGTGGCCACGAGCGAGCTGGCGGGGTTGGCTCTCGATGTTCGCGACCACGAGCCACATCTGGCCCTCGATGGCGGTAAAAGTGGGATAGAGGTGATTGAGCGACTCATACCCCAAGCGGTGGAACGATTGAACGCGGGTGGTTGGTTGCTGATGGAGGTGGGCGCTGAAAACGCCGAGCGGGTGGAGCAGCTTGTCAAAGGGAACCCAGCATTCGAGCTTGCCGAAACCATCAAAGACATCGCCAACTTGCCAAGAGTTGTGCAGGCAAAACGCAGATAAGATAATAACCACAACGGGACGACGAACACGACGAATAAAATAGTTCTTGCGTTGTGACCGTCGTGGCGTCGTGGTTCAATTCTAAGTGAGAAGTTACCGTGAACAATCCTCTGCGATGGTTGGCCTTAGTCTTGCTTGATGAACCGCGATTGCCGGAGTTCGACGATGTTCGGCGTTTTATTGGAGAGATGTTTCTCAATGCTCCTGAAATGCGCGTTGCTGGTTCGACGGACAATCTCTTTACCTGCACGATCGGCGAGTACACCGCCGCGGTGACGCTCGTGCCGCGACCCGTCCCGTGGTCACAACTCGAAGGCCCGTGCGCGACGGCTTGGTATTGGCCCACGGCCATCGAGGCGCTCAGAGATCATCAGGGTCATTTGCTCGTGGCCTTGGTTGACGAAGGCAGCAAATCCATCGAGAAGAGCATGGCACTTACGCAACTTGTCTGCGGGCTGGTCGGCACCTCGCCGGTGCAGGGAGTCTTTTGGGGGCCGGGCCGCTTGGTGCATCCACCACGGGCGTTTCTCGACCAGGCCCAGCAAATGTCGCCCCGCGATTTGCCGCTGTTTTTGTGGGTCGACTTTCGCGTAGAGCGTGCCAATGACGGTAACGGGCAACTCTATACGACGGGTCTGGAAGCCCTC
>JBGTMM010000190.1:0-1551 GCA_041743635.1 Bythopirellula sp. | reverse complement strand
GCTAATCGCCCCAAAAATTCCTGCCAATCGGCTATAAATCCCCGCAAGACTGGTATTAAATTGAGCCAAGCTAAATGCCCCCCCAGCGAATAGACATTCAGCTAGCAGCCATATGCCGAGACGGACTACAAAGTTTAGCATCCAAACCACGCCCCTGGTAGGGTCCTCGAGCGGGAAGCGGCCTTGCAGAAGAGAACCGATTTGGTTCTATTCGTTCCTTGGTCGCTGCTGGAGGGATGCCGGGCAGGTGACGAAACGGACGAGGCTTCCGGGGTGGATTAAGGTTTTTGAGAAAAATGCTTAAGGACAGGCAAGAAATTCTGGCAGTGGGCGAGTTGGCCCTCTTTCTGGCCACATGGTTTGCCACCGTGTGGGCAGCCGTCGATCATTTCCGTCAAAACGACCTGTCGGGCAACAATCTGGCGTCGTCCAATCGCATCGAACGCTCGCTGGAAAAGTTTGACTGATCGTTTTTCTGTGGCTGACCTCTTTTTCTGTGGCTAACCTCTTTGAGGTCGGCAGTTCTGTGGCTGACCTCTGTGAGGTCGGCTAAGACCGAGGTCACAGACCTCAGCCACAATTCACAGACCTCAGCCACAATTATCAAGCTTCAATCTCTTGATCAGGCTGGGGATCGTCGAAGTCGAATTCGGCGTCCTCGCCAAAGGATTCATCAGGCAGCGAATCTTCAGGCAACAAATCTTCCGGCGAATGGCTCGCGTCATGCGTCGGAGCATCGGCACCAACTTCGTCCCGGTCGTCGCTTTGCTGCCGTTTGCGTAAGTAAAGCTTGATCGGCACTTCTTCAAAGTGCAATTGGTCGCGGACGCAACCCAACAGATAGCGCTGATAGTTGCGCTCGATTCCCTGGGGGTCGCTGCAAAACAGGACGATGGTTGGTGGCTGGGCGCTCACCTGCGTGCCATAATAAATCTTCGGCCGGCGATTGGCGTGAATCGGCGGCGGAGTCCGCGAGACCGCTTCGCGTAGGATGCGATTGAGTTGCCCCGTGGGGACTCGCATCCGCGATTGCTTGAATAGCATCTGCCCATGGTTGAGCAGTGCTTTCACGTTCTTGCCCGTTTGCCCCGTGACGAAGGCAATCGGAGCATAGCGCATCGTGCGAAACGAATCGTGCAGATAACGCACCCACTTGTCGGTCGTCATGGTTTTGGCCATGGTGTCCCACTTGTTCACCACCAAAATACATGGCTTGTAGTTCTGGCTGATGTAATCGCAAAGCTGCTTGTCGACCTTGCTGATCCGCTGCGTGGCATCCAGAAACAGGAACACGACATCCGCCCGGCGGATGCTGCGTTGGGCGCGGTGCGTGCCGTAGAAATCAATGGATGCCCCCCTGCTCGAAGGGCGGCGAATGCCGGGGGTATCAATCGCCACAAACGATTTGCCGTCGAGCTCGAACCGCACGTCGACGCTGTCGCGGGTCGTGCCGGGGATTTCGCTGACGATCATCCGCTTGGCTTCCGCGAGCGTGTTCACAAACGTGCTCTTCCCCACGTTGCGGCGGCCCACGATCGCCACCTTCATTTC
>JBGTMM010000189.1:0-6915 GCA_041743635.1 Bythopirellula sp. | reverse complement strand
CGCGGCCGGGTGTTTGGCATTCTCGTGCCGATGTCGCCGCAACCGACCGGCGGCGGCGCGGAAAGCGAAGTTGCCGGCGTGGAGTTTTATGATTCGGGGATCGGTTTTGCCGTGCCACTGGAGCATGTGCTGACGGTGCTCGACCGTTGGAAAACTGGCGAGGACTTGCTTCCCGGTAAATTGGGCATCGGTATGAAGGCGGGGAGTGCCTTCGTCGAGCCCCCGGCCATTGTCACGGTCTGGCCCGGTTCGCCCGCCGCGGAAGCCGAGTGGCAACCAGGAGACACGATCATCGCCATCAACGGCAAGGGAGTGACCACCCAGTCGCAACTGCAGTATCTGACCAAGCCACTGTATGCAGGCGACAAGCTCACGGTCTCCGTGCGGCGCGGAAGCGGCGACAAGGCCGAGGAATTCGATAGCGAAATCACCCTCGCGGCGGAATTGCCTTCCTATCGCCACGCATTTCTAGGAATTTTACCAGCCCCTCCAAGCGAGCAGTCGAGAGAGTTAGGCGTGGGGGTCGAACGCGTTTGGCCTGAGAGCCCGGCGGCCAAAACAGGGATTCGCTCTGGAGATCACATCATTAAACTTGGTGACACGCCAATCGCTGACATCACGTCGGCGCTCGTGGCGATGAAAGGTATGCAACCCGGGAAGGAAATCGCGATCGTTGTGGTGCGCGATAAAAAGGAACTCAAACTCTCCGCCGAGTTGACGACGGTTCCCGAGGGCATTTTGTCGAGCATCGATCTCGGCAGCGATGAAAAGCTGGCGGCCTCAGAACCACGCGAATTGGAAACATTAAAACTGCCGCAATTTCCTCAGGAAGCGAAGTTCCTCGCGCCAGAGAAAAAATCCGCTGCGCCTGGCTTGTTGATTTGGCTCGCCGAGAAGGGCGAGAAAGAGGAACTCGCGCTCGTCAAGGCGTGGCAAGCGAACTGTGACCGCGAGGGTTTGGTGCTGCTGTTGGCTCGCCCCGGCGGCGAGAGTGGTTGGGAGTTTGAAGATTTGGAGTACCTCGACCAACTCGCGCGGACAGCAAAGAGTCGTTTCGCTGCCGATCCTCAGCGGACCGTGATTGCCGGCAGCGGCAAGGCGGGTCAATTGGCCTACGCGCTGGGATTACGCCGCGCGGAAGATTTTAGCGGCGTGATCGCCGACAACGCCCCCCTTCCCCGCACAATGAAAATTCCTGAGAATTCTCCTAGCGGTCAGCTTTCGCTACTGACGATTGTTCCAGCGAATTCGAGTGTCGCACCGCTCGTGAAGCAAGATATCGAGCAACTCCGCGAAGCGGGTTTTCCGGTAAGCGTGCTGGAACGCCCCGCCGCCACCGACGAGAACGAGCAACTCGATGCCACGACCCGTGCGGCGATCACCCGCTGGATCGCGGGATTGCGGCGGTTTTAGATTTCACTTACTCCTAGCCGGAGGACAACGTCCTCCGGGATGTCCCGGATCGCGTTGCGATCCGGCTGGGCCACTTTCAAAAAATTTCGCCAAGATTTTTCCCACCCCAGCGAATACCCATTAAAACTCTGAATTGCGGAGATTCGTGGTATGAACGCCAACATCAATGCCCCCCGCGTGGATGACAACCTGCTGTTCAAGGAGATTGAGTACCAATGGGAAGAGACAGCGCTCGGCATTTGGCGGCGCTTTGAGTATCCCAACGGTGCGCTATTCGCGGAATTCAAATCGCACGGCTATTTCGGCTCGCTGCCGATTTTGCACTACACTTTCGGCAAATGCCCTGAAACTGGTCGGCTGATCGTGGCCCACGGATTCATTGCCGTCGGACGCTTGGCGCGCGGCGTGATCGCAATTGGCCATGCCTCGATCGGCATCATCGCCATCGGACAGCTCGCGATTGGCTTGGGCTTCGGCCTTGGCCAAGCTGCGACCGGAGTGCTCGCTATCGGCCAAATCGGCCTCGGCGCGTATTTTGGCTTGGGCCAAATCGCCGTCGGAGGTTACGTGCTCGCCCATTGGGGCCTCGGCACGCACGTCTGGGATGCCGCCCATGGAGTGGATGAAGCGGCGCGGGCGTTTTTTGCGCCGGTGTTGAGGTGGCTGGGAGTGGGTGTATAATTGGGAAGAATTATTCCTGCTCAATTCTGTGCGGAGCCACTAATGTCCGAAATTAATCTCACATTGCCTGACGCTGTGATGGAATTCGCCGGAGCACAAGTTGCTTCAGGTAGGTTTTCGTCTGTCAGCAATTACGTAAGCGCCTTAGTTCTAGCCGACCAGTTTTCCCAGGAGGAACTCGAATCGATTTGGAATAGTCCCAAGCTCGAAAAACTCTTAGAAGAGGGAGTGCAGAGTGGTCCTGGACGAGAATGGAACAAGCAGGAACTTGCCAGACTCAAGCAACAAGTATTGGACCGAGCAGCAGGCAATGGATCGTAATGTTCTCAGCGAAATATACAAGCATTGCGGAGAGCGATCTCGTATCTTGTGCGGCGTATCTACAGTCACTTAGCGCTGAGGCTGCTATTCGCTTCCTTGACGCCTTCGACAAAACTGTAGAGTTCCTCCAGCAGTCTCCACTAATTGGCGAAGTTTGCCCGATACCAACCCGCTTTTTGACGGGACAAGGGTTTGACGTGTCCAGAAGTTCAAGAACCACTTGGTATTTTATCGTGTGCTGTCAAGCGCACTGGAAATTGTCCGCGTGTTGCATGGGTCGCGTGATATGGGAGTCATATTCGGCCACTCCGATTCATAGACGCTTCTTACACCTTGGTTGAGATCGTTGTCGGTATCGAGTGCCAAGTGATCGGGATAGAACGGCCCCTCGGTCTGCCGGGGGGGGTGGCGGACAATCTTCCGCTTAGGCACCGGGAATGTCCCAGAATGCGGGCACGGCAAGGCCGGTGGTGATGATCGCTGATCGTTTGAGAAATGTGCGACGAGAGGTGATGGCTTGCCAAACATTCATATTCTTTCCTCCCAGTCGTCGCTAAGCCGCAAGCGGCGTCAGATCAACTCGCTCATCGCCCGCGGTTTCTCTCCTTCGGGCGTTTCATCGCTATCGATGTCGAACCATTCCGTTTTGAAGTCGATCCGCTCTTCGCGCTCCATGGCGATGTTCGACGTGAGCGCGATCACCGCGTCGGCGAGCGCCACCTTGGGCGGGCACTTGGGTTGGTTCGCCGGGTCGGGGTTTTTGATGCACCAGGCCCAATGCTCGATTTCTTCCTTATACCCGCGGCTCACATCTTTGGGGAGCGCCGCTTCGGCCACGGCCGCCTGGCCGCCGCCCGTTTCATAGGTGTCCATCGTCGCCCCCGCGCCGCCGGCGGTCACGGAGATCTTGGTCGCCGTGTCGGACTTCTTGAACAGCATCGCTTCCGTTTCGCGGTCGAGGATGAGCGTCCCCTGCGTGCCGAGCACCACTTCGCCGTAGCCGCCGTAGCCGTTGCCGTTGATCGAAGAATACGTGACGATCGTTTTTTTATTGGGATCGGAGACCGATCCTTTGAAGCCTTCCTGGTAATAGCCCGCCGCGGGGAACTCGAAGATTGTGTAAACGTGGTCGTCCACGTCGCGGTCGGCAGGGAAGAGCGAGCGGCTACCGTTGCCGGTGACGCTGAGCGGCAACACTTTTTCGTGCGCCGGATTCTGTGCGCTGATAAAAATGCTCGCGGCATCGAGTTGGTGGCTTCCCAGTTCCGCCATGAGGCCTCCGCCCGTGCGATCCCACAACCGCCAACGCAGCAATTCTTCCAGCGGGGTGCGCTCACGGCCGATCTCTTCGAGCATTTTGCTCTCGTAGCCGTAGTCCGCGGCCTGCACGGTGATGTCGTTAAGCTGCGCGCGCTTTTGCTCGACTTTGAGAGCCCATTTATCGGCCTCGACGCCAGTGCTTTGGTCTCGGCGCTTGGTCCAAGCGTGCAGTTCTTCAAGCAATTTGTATTCAGCACGCAACGCACTCTCGGCGGAGGCACCCTTCGATTCGCGCGTGGCGCGGCGTAAGGAAACGTAATCGGCTTCGCTCAGATATTTGCACGGCAGAGGCGGTTGCCAACTGTCGTTGCCGGGCAGATTGTCGCGATGCCACTGGGCGCGGATGTGATGCACGTTGCCGATGAGTCCGCTCGAGATTTGGTCAACCGCGTTGCCGTACAAGATGCTGTAATGCCGTTGATGGCCCGTGGCGAGGATCATGCCGGTTTCTTTGGCGACGCGGCCCATCTCTTTGCATTGCCGCACGCTGTGTGCCATCAGCTTTTCGGTGAGCACATGCTTGCCGGCTCGCATCGCGGAAATCGCCGCCACGTCGTGCAGATGCAAAGGCAACGCGATAATCACCGCTTCCACGTCGGGATCGTTGATCAACTCGTCGTACTTTTGGCCTGCTTCCTGGCAATAAATCTTAACGTGCTTTTCACCTTCGGCCTGATCTTTCCAACCGTAAATTTCGCACAGACCGGGCCGCGCTTTTTTGGTGCCGTCGCTGGAAAGATCGCCATAAAACGCGCGATGGATGCTGTACGGCCGAATGTCGGCAATGGCCACCACGTCGATGTAATCGGGATTGAGCGCGCCGATCAACACGCCCCCTTCATCCCCGGTGCCGATGATGCCCACGCGCAGGCGATCATTCTTAATCGAGCCGTAGCCAAAATACATGGCCCCCAAGGTGGCCCCGGCGGTGGCTCCGCCGACGAGCGTTCCTTTAAGGAAATCGCGGCGCGTGGTGCTAAGTGTCGCGCCGGAGGCTACGAGAAAGTTCTGTTTTCCGACGGCTTTTTCTTCAGGCGTAAGATTCATTTCGCTAAAACTCCCTAGGCGCTGGCATCCTGGACACTGGCACCCTGGGTGCTGGCACTCTGGGTACCGGCACCCTGAGTAGGGCGGCGTATGGACCACAGTCCCTGGATAATAAAATCGAGTCCAGCCCACCGCCCCGCGCCAACCGCCGCGAGAAACAACAGGGCCGCGAATTCGACCAACTGATAGTAGAAAACCAAGGTGGCGGCGCCCGGCACCCACGGGGGTTGCGTGGCCATCACCGACAACAAGAACAATGCGCCGACAATTGCGGCGACTCGTGTGAAAAGTCCCATCAGCAGGCAAATCCCGACGCCCGTCACCACGCAGGTTACCAGCACATTCATCCGGTCCAGCCGTCGCGTTTCGGGATTCGTCACCGCGGACTGAACCCGCGCGCCAAGCGGCGAGTCTTGTTCTGCTACGCTCAGCAAACCGTGAAGTTCATCGGCATAGCCTTCTCCGAGCACTTTCACCTGCGCGACCCACTTGCCCGGCGTGCGATCCACGGCGGCCTGCTGGTCGGCAACCCTTGCGATCTGAAAGGGAACTTCATCAAAACCGGGCGTCTGTTTGGCCTCTTCGAGCCGAAAAATTTCGTGTTGATACGCTTCGATGGCCAGTGCGTCCTCGGCCAGACAATCGGCCAGATAACGCTCGTATTTCTGGAACACGCCCTCGGCCTGTTTGCGCTGTTCGTTGCTCAGCGATTTGATGTCGCGAAACCGCTGGAGCTTCGCTTGCCAGTCCTTGCGAATTTCCTCGCCCCACGCGGCGGCGGGAGAAAATTCAGCGAATTGCGGTTCTGTTGCCATGCCGCTTTGCAGTTCGCCCTGCCGGCGTTTCACATAACTCGCGACCCAGCCCGCCAGCTTGGCGCTCTTGGCGGAGTCAAGCTGGCGCGAAACCGCAAGCGATTCGCGCCAGTTGTGAGTGGTGGGCGCCTGGCTCTGGAAGAATCCCGCTAATGGCCCCTTGGCGCCGTTGAGAAAGCCTTCGGCCGAGAAAACCATGTTCCAGTCGCCGCTGCCGGTGTCGTATTCAACTTTCTTGATTCCCTCACTGAAAAAGTGCCAGCCGACGCACAGACGCAAGAAAACCAGCGCCACAACGACCGGCCACAGACAGCACGCCGCCGAGCCGACCCATTTGTTCTTTTCAGCGGTAGAAAGATCACTCACAATAGCAAACCTCGACAGTCAAGAATCCCAAGCCCTTTATTTTAGGTAGCAACTGTGAATTTCTCTAGGGCTTATCGCCGTTGAAACTTCCGAAGTAACACCACCAAGTACCGATTTTTCACATGCGCATCGTGCTTTGCTACCCCGTCGAGGAACGTCACCTAGCGCAAATTCGTGCCGCGTGGCCTGGTTGTAATATCGTAGACGCGGGACAGCAGCGCATCGCCGCGGAACTGCCACACGCCGACATCTATTGTGGACACGCCAAGGTGCCGGTGCCCTGGGATGACGTGGTGGCCCGCGGCCGGCTCCAATGGATTCAATCTTCCGCGGCGGGGATGGACCATTGTCTCGTTCCGTCGGTGGTCAATTCGGAGATCATCGTCACCAGCGCCTCGGGCGTGCTCGCCAAGCAGGTGGCCGATCACACCATGGCCCTCCTGGCCGGAATGCTCCGCAATCTACCGACGTTTTTCCGTGCCAAAGAAAAACGGGAATTTATTCGCCGGCCAACACGCGATCTGCACGGAGCGACCATCGGCATCGTCGGCATGGGGGGCAACGGCCGGGTGTTGGCTAGAGTGTTGAAACCATTTGAAACGACGATCCTCGCCACAGATTGGTATCCCGAGAACAAGCCACCGGAGGTCGATGAATTGTTCCCGCCCGAGGCGCTCGATGAAATGCTGGCCCGCGTCGATATTCTCATTCTCGCTGCGCCGCTCAACGACCACACCCGCGGCATGATCGACAAGCGCCGCTTGCTGCTCCTGCCTAAGGATGCCGTCGTCGTGAACATGGCCCGCGGTCCGATCATTGTCGAAAGTGATCTTGCCCATGTGCTCCAATCGGGCCACCTCTGGGGTGCTGCCGTGGATGTCACCGACGAAGAGCCGCTCCCCACGAATAGCCCGCTCTGGGACATTCCCAATCTGATCATCACCCCGCACGT
>JBGTMM010000188.1:0-3565 GCA_041743635.1 Bythopirellula sp. | reverse complement strand
ATCGCGACGTGCGGATACTCGGCTTCTTTGCGGCCATGCTTGACTTCGATGTAATCGTCAACCATCCCCCCTTCGAGCGGGCCGGGGCGATAGAGGGCGTTGGTGGCGATAATGTCGCGGAAGTGGTCGGGCTTCATCCGCTGGAGCAAATCGCGGATGCCGCCGCTTTCCAACTGAAAAATCCCCTTGGTTTCGCCACGGCAGAGGAGTGCGAAGGTCGCCTGGTCGTCGAGCGGAAACTTGTAGGGATCGATCCGCTGGCCCTGCGATTGCTCCACCAGTTCGATCGTGCGCGCGAGAATCGTGAGAGTCCGCAGGCCGAGAAAATCCATCTTCAACAGTCCGGCCCGCTCCACGTCCCCCATCGCCCATTGGGTGATGACTTCGCTCTTGCCCTTCACATGTTGCAAGGGCACATATTCCTCAACCGGCTTCTCGGCGATCACGACCGCGGCGGCGTGGGTCCCCACATTCCGCGCCAAGCCTTCGATTTTGCGGGCGAGGTCAATCAACTGGCGAATTTCCCCGTCATTCTCGCAGGCTTTTCTAAGTTCGTCGCTCTGTTCCAAGGCCGATTCAATCGTGATCCCCAACTGGTCGGGGACCATGGCGACGATGTGATCGACGCGAAAGATCGGCATCCCCAGCGTGCGGCCCACGTCACGAATCGCCGCCCGTGCGGCTAGCGTGCCGAAGGTGCCGATCTGGGCGACATTCGCCTCGCCATATTTGTCTTTCACATATTGAATCACTTCGCTGCGGCGGTCTTTGCAGAAGTCGATGTCAATATCGGGGGCTTCCAGGCGGTTCTCGTCGAGGAACCGTTCGAACAGCAAATCGTATTCGAGCGGGCAGACGTGGCTCATCTTCAGCGCGTAACACACCAAGGAGCCGACGCCCGACCCGCGCGCCGTGCAGGGAATCCCCTCTTGATGCGCGAACCGCACGAAGTCCCACACGATCAGAAAGTAATCGCAGAATCCCAGTTTGATGATGACCGCAAGCTCGCGTTCGAGCCGGTCGTAAACTTCCTGCGACAAGCCATCGCCATTCCAGCGCTCGGCGATATCGGCGTAGCGCTCGTTAAGCCCCGCGAGGCACAACTCGCGCAAATATTCATCCGACTTCTTCTCGTCGGGGAGCTTAAAACTAGGGAAATGCCGTTTGCCGAGTTCTAGGTCGATATGCACCGAGTCGGCAATTTCCTGCGAACGCTCGAGGGCTTCCTCGCTGCCGGGTAGCGCGGCGTACATTTGCTCGGGACTGCGCAGGAAGAATTGGTCCCCTTCCATCTTCATGCGATTCGTGTCGGTGCGGAATTTTCCCGTGTTAATGCAGAGCAAAACATCCTGCGCCTCGGCGTCTTCTTGATTCACATAATGGGCGTCGCTGGTGGCCACCACGGGAAGCCCGACGCGCTGGGCGACTTCCATGGCGGCTTCCATGGCCTGCCGCTGGATTTCGAGGCCATTGTTTTGAATCTCGACGAAGTAGCGGTTGCCAAACACTTGCTGAAACCACTGGGCGATCTCGATCCCCTGCGTGATCTGCTCTTCGGTCGCGCGGTTGTTGCCGTTCAAGAGCGCCCGGCTGAATTCCCCCGAAACGCAGCCGCTCAGGCAGATAATTCCCTCGGTGTGATCGGCTAAGAGTTCTCGATCGATCCGCGGCTTGTGATAAAAGCCTTCCAAAAATGCGCGGCTCGCCATCTTGATGAGGTTCTGAAAACCGATGCGATTCTGCGCGAGCAAAGTGAGGTGGTAGGTCGCTTCTTTGCTGCTGTTCGCCCCCGACTTCTCAAACCGACTCCCCGGAGCAACGTACGCTTCGTAACCAAGCACGGGGTTGATCTCAGCATCGCGGCACGCCTGATAAAATTGCAGTGCCCCGTAGAGATTGCCATGGTCGGTGAGCGCGAGTGCGTTCATCCCCAACTCTTTCGCGCGGCTCACGAGTCCTTTGATCGGACTAGCCCCATCCAAGAGGCTGTAATGGCTATGGCAATGCAGATGAACAAATGGCCGAGACAACGGGGTTCCCTCCAACGCGCTGAACCAAGAAGATGGCAAACGGCCATTATAGCCGATCATTGGCACATGAAACAGCAGAAGCAAACCAACACATAATTAGCCGCGGAACTTCCTCCCCACTCTGGCATGATATCCTTGTTTCCAGGCTATCGGATGCTATAGTTAAGGGATGAACTCTGAAAACTTTGAGATCGTTCTCGATACTCTGCGACGCCGGTCGCCATTCCATCCATTCACGGTGGAACTGATTGGAGGCAATCGATTCGAGGTGGATCACCCAATGGCGATGGTCGTGCGTGACGGTGTGGCTGTTTTCCTCCTCCCTGGTGGCGCGCCCGTATGGTTTGACCACGAAAGTGTCACCCAGATCGTTGGCGACATCGCCGACACTTCTGCTTAAGTGAAATCTCACTCCTCCCGATTCGAATCCCCAATTGCTTTGAGATACTCGGCGAGTTGCGATTGCAGATCGAGAAAGTCTTGCCACTGTTCGGCGGTGAGCGTCGCCTTGAGATCTTTGTCGTCGATGGAAACGCCGCGGACCATGTGCCGCGC
Source organism: Bythopirellula sp. (assembly GCA_041743635.1). GTDB lineage: Bacteria > Planctomycetota > Planctomycetia > Pirellulales > Lacipirellulaceae > Bythopirellula. The sequence continues at coordinate 980 of JBGTMM010000188.1, read as the reverse complement.
GCGGAGGTGCAGATATTCGAGCAGCTCCGAAAGCTGCGCGGCTTGGCCCGCGGAAAGCGAGTTGGGCAGTTCGGGCGGCTCGGGAATGTGCAGCGTGCTCTGCAGTTCTTCCGACGAACCTAATCGTAACTCAAAACTGAGCGAGCCGGAGTTCTGCGGCGCAGCCAATTCATTTGTGGCGAATTCTTTTTTGTTGCACAGACCGTCGTGGCGGAGCTCGTTGATCCGGCCGGCGATCTCTTGCCGCGTACCGAAGAGCAGTACCGAGCGGCCGACGTTAATCACGTCGCCAAATCGCAAGATCCGCAGGTGGGTGTCCTCGCCGTTCACGCGCGTGCCGTTGGTGCTTTCCAGATCGGTGAGGACCAATTTCTCTTGGTCGTATTGAATTTTGATGTGGAAGCGGCTGATCCGTTCGTCGTTAAGCTGAACGGAGTTGCCCTCTTCCCGGCCGATGGTGATGGGGGGCTCCAAGGTGTCGAACACCCGGCCGCGATCGGCACCGTCCAGAACTCGCAATGTCACGCTCGCCATCACCGCTTACCGCCTGTCCACTGCCGGGCTATGTACCCTTTGGGGCCACGTCTGCTAGAAACCATGCCGTTTTTGGACTGCCCCGCCGCCCCCGAAGAGCCGCCATTGGCGATCGTTGCCCCAACTTTTGCTTATAACACGCCAGAATTTGAGTAGCAAGTGAAATGCCAAACTTCGGGAAATCTATGTTCAATCTCCAATTCAAAATCATTTTAACCACTAAGGCACGAAGGACACCAAGAAATAGCAATTTGAGTATATTTTGAGTTCCGGAAGAAAAGATCAGAATTTCAGTGCTTCACTTTTGCAAAACCCTCCCTTTGTCTTTGTGTTCTTGTATGTTTTCAAAAGACGAAAATCTGTTATCACATCAGTCAGCTAGTTCTCCCGCAGCGCAGTGGGAGAGCCAGCGGTCGCGTGGAGATCGATCGTGTCCTGGCGCCCGA
>JBGTMM010000187.1:0-2795 GCA_041743635.1 Bythopirellula sp. | reverse complement strand
GAGTCATTGAGAACCTAAACGACTTTACGTCCTGAAAACAGTTGAACGACTAACACAATGAGTGCGATCACCAGGAGCACATGAATAAGATTGCCGACGACGCCAAATCCAAACCCGAGGGCCCAAAGGATCAATAGCACGAGCAAGATGGTCCAGAGCATTTGATCTCTCCAAAAAAGTAGTGAGTAAAAGGCGCGGCAGTGCCGTGCCGAACGGCAAAAATACCGCAATAATCGTGCCAACACCGATGCGAACCCATGTCATGCAGGCGAGTTCTGATGTTTTCTCGCCCTCGGCAAAGAAATTCCGATTTCAAACTTCTCATTGTGAGGTTAAATGACTTCTTCAACCGGCAAAAAGGGCCGATTGGCGATGGAGTAAATAAAGGCCCAGTGGCAGCCCAGGCCGATCAGTACCGCGACGTGGAAGATCTCGTGCCATTGAATCACGCCACTCACCAGCACGGGCCAACGCAGGATGTCGAGAATGGCCCCGATGGTGTAAGCGAAACCACCCCACATCAGCGGCCGCGCAAAGCGATATCCATAGCGCCGCAATAAGGCCAGCCAGGAAACGAGGCCGATCCAGCCCATGCCGATGTACATGGCCGTGCCAACGCGGGCAGGAATTAAGTCAAAATAGATCGACTTGAATGTGATGCCGAGGATTGCGACGGTCCAAACGAGGGCGAGAACGATCCACCGCTCGCGACCGCGAAACAGAATGACATGAATCGGCGTGAAGGAGCAAGCGATCAAGAAAAAAACGGCCGCGTGATCGAGTCGTTGGAGAAAGAAGTGCCCGGCGCCCGTGTTGCTGATCGAGTGGTTAATGCCGCTCACGGCCAGCAAGAACACAGTCCCGCAACAAAAGATCACCAGGCTCGCAAACCGCAAGGGATCGCCCCACCCTCGCCGGAGCAGGAACACCGAGAAGATCGAGAACATCACTGCGCCGAGCAGGTGCGACAAACTGCTGAAGGGATCGGCAAAGCCGGAAATGGAAATCACCTGTGGCACGACCCATTCTTAGCCGGACTGCAACGCGGTCCGGCCGTGTTAATGATTTCTGGCCCGGATCCCGTTGCGATCCGGCTGGGTGATTTTCTCTTACTTTCCCAGCAACCGTTTGGCTTCCGCGGCAACCTTTTCCGTGGTGATGCCGACCGCCTTGTAGATTTCTTCAAAGGGTGCTGACATCCCAAAGCCTTTCATGCCGACGAATGCGCCGCGACCGGCCAAGTAGCGGTCCCAGCCTTGTCGAACACCGGCTTCAACGGCGACTCTCGCGGTCACGTCCGGAGGAAGCACTTGATCTTGGTAGCTTTGCGGCTGTTCGTCGAACAACTCCAAGCAGGGCAAACTCACGACGCGGGCTTTGATGCCCGACTTGGCAAGCTCGTCCTGCGCGGCGATGGCCAGCGACAACTCACTGCCGGTCCCCATGAGAATCACATCCGGTTTCCCGCCGGTAGCCTCGGAGAGAACATAGCCGCCGCGCATGGCGCCCTCTGCCGGAGCGTACTTAGTGCGGTCGAGTGTGGGCATGTTTTGACGCGTGAGAATGATTGCCGAGGGGCGGTCATTGTGCTCGAGAGCAATCTTCCAAGCGTAGACCGATTCGTTGGCATCGCCGGGGCGAATTACCAACAGATTCGGAATCGCCCTCGCGGCGGCCAACTGCTCCACCGGTTGGTGCGTGGGGCCATCTTCACCGACTCCGATCGAATCGTGCGTGAACACAAAGATCGAAGGCAAATTCATGATCGCCGCCAGACGCATCGCTGGCCGCAGGTAATCGCTGAACACGAAGAACGTCGCGCCGTAGGCCCGCAGCCCGCTGAGTGTCATGCCGTTCACGGTGGCGGCCATCGCATGTTCGCGGATGCCGAAATGGAAATTCCGTCCGCCAAAATCCGCGGCGGAGAAATGCCCCGTGCCGTCAAATTCAAGCAAGGTTTTTGTCGAGGGGGCCAAATCCGCCGAACCACCCAAGAGCCAGGGAATATTTTTGGCAAAAGCATTGAGTGCCTTGCCGCCCGAATTGCGCGTGGCGGCCCCTTTGGCGTCCGTGGGAAATGTGACGATGTCCTTGTCCCAACCAGCGGGCAGCTCACTGCGCTGCATCTGATTGATTTCTTTGGCAAGCTCCGGATGGGCCGCGGTGTATTTTGCGAACAGTGTTTCCCAAGCTTCACGGGCATCACGGCCGCGCTCCCCCAAAGTGTGTTGGAAGTGTTCGGGAACCTCCGGCGGCACCAAAAATTTCTCATCCTCTGGCCAACCATAGGCGGCCTTGGTGAGTTTCACTTCGTCCGCGCCGAGCGCTTCGCCGTGGGCTTTCGCGGTGTTCGCTTTATTGGGTGAACCAAAGCCAATGATCGTTTTGACGATGATAATAGTCGGCGCATCAGTGCACTTGGAAAAAGCACCGAAGGCTTTGCCCAGCGACTTGAGATCGTTGCCATCAGTGACGCGGATCACATTCCAACCAAGCCCCTTGAACCGCGTGGCGACATCCTCGCTGAACGCGAGATTGGTTTTGCCCTCGATTGTGATCGAGTTGTCGTCGTAAATCCAGCAAAGATTGTCGAGCTTGAGATGGCCAGCCAGCGAAGCCGCTTCGCAGGAAACCCCTTCCATCAAATCGCCGTCGCTGCATTGGTTGTAGACATTGAAGTTAAATAGTTCGTAGCCCGGTTGGTTATAGCGCGTGCCCAGCCACTTGCTGGCGATGGCCATGCCAACGCTGTTGCCGCAGCCTTGGCCGAGCGGTCCCGTGGTCGTTTCCACACC
>JBGTMM010000186.1:0-5623 GCA_041743635.1 Bythopirellula sp. | reverse complement strand
ATCCGCACATGCGTCGCGGTGGCACCGCCGAGATAGCCGGTGAGCAAGATCGCGCCAAGTACCGCCGTCTGGGGAACCGCATAGATCAGCGTGCAAGCGATTTCGAGAATGCCCAGCCCCGTCGCTTTGCCAATTGGCCAGCCGAGATGATCGAAGCCCTTGGTAAGCTCAGGCGAGCTCGTGAATTTCATCGCCCCGCTAAAAAGTAATCCAAGCACCACGACGCCGCTAATCACTCGGCCAGTCCAAATGAGTTTTGTCGAACCTGTGCTCGATTGAATATCCGTCGCCATGCTTCCGCCCTCGTGGTTTGTTGTTAGTCCCCCTCCCAAGTAACTCCGGGGAGAGGTATCTATTCCTGATTGCTCGGTGATTCTACCACCGATTAACGGTAATCGTCGACATAGTTGATCTCCCAGCCGGACCGCCACGCGGTCCGGGAGCTCTACACCTCTTGGGCCTCGATCATTTTTTCTTCCGGAAATCGGCCGTCATAAAGGTCTTCCACTGGCCATCTTTGTCCTGGGCTCGGGAAGTGAGCGTGTAGTGGTCGGATGATTTGAACTAGGCGTTTTCATCGGTGTAAATTAAGAGCATGTATCTCATGGTATTTTCTCCTTCAACAAATATATAGCGGTGGCGATCTACGATAGGCACTTACTTATTTCCCGTCGTAAGCATCCTGCAATTTTTGGATGTCGAGTTTCACCATCTGCATCATCGCCTGCATCGCTCGCGCCGATTTCTCGGGCTCTTTGCCGTCGATAAGCTCAAGAATCTTGCTGGGCCAGATCTGCCACGACACGCCGAACTTGTCTTCCAGCCAGCCGCACTGCACTTCCTTGCCTCCATCGGCGGTCAACTTCTCCCAGTAGTAGTCGATTTCTTCTTGCGACTCACAAGCAACGACAATTGAAAATGCCGGCGTGAGTTGGTAGTGTGGCCCGCCGTTGAGGGCCGTGAAGTATTGGCCCTCGATTTCAAAACCGATGGTGAGTACGGAACCCATGGGCCCGGGACCCGCATCGCCGCAGCGAATTGTCTTAGTGACTTTGGCGCTCTTGAAAACGGAAAGATAAAAGTTGACGGCTTCTTCAGCGTTGGTATTGAACCATAGAAACGGAGTAATTTTTTGCATGGCTATTGCTCTCTAAAGTTGAAAACTAAGATGTTCACGCAGAGGCGCAGTGTTCGCAGAGCACGAAAACTGAGTCATCTCTAGGGAGGCTCGCCGACCGAAGGATCTATGTTGCCACTTAACGAACCTAGATTCCTCAGTCGCTAAGGCTCCATCAGAATGACGAGAATCAAATTCATTTTCTCTGCGCCCTCTGCCCCCCTGCGTGAGGCTCTCTTCAATTCAAATTGAATCTCACTTCTGCACAAACCCTGGATCCATCCAAAAATGCTCCCAAATGTGCCCATCGAGGTCTTCAAACCCCCATTGGTACATGAACCCATGATCTTGCGGCTCGTTATATTTCTTGCCCCCCGCCGCGAGCGCCTTTTCCACGATCTCATTCACGGCCGCGCGTGACTTGCAATTCAGCGCGGTGAGGCTTTCAACGCTTGTCTTGGCATCGATGATTTTCTTCGGCGTAAACGTCGCGAAAAATTTCTCCACCAGCAACATGGCATAAATATCCTCGCTGATAATCATGCAGGCCGCGTTCTCATCGGTGAACTGCGGATTAAAGCTGTAACCGAGCTTGCCGAAAAACTTCTTGGATTTTTCCAAATCTTTCACAGGCAAGTTGATGAACACCTTGCGCTCGTCAGCAGCCCCTTGCGCATTCTGGGCCACCCCAGCCTGCAGGCGTTCTTCCTGCTCGCGCAACTCGGGCGTCATTTCCTCGCCAAATTCTTCGAGGTCGAAAATCTGGCGGATTTCCAGGACCCCTTCGGTCTCCGGCATGGGATTCGGGCATTTCTTCGCCCATTCGATGGCCTCGGCCAGCGACGCACATTTCCAAATCCAGAAGCCGGCCACGAGCTCTTTGGTTTCAGCGAACGGACCGTTAATCACCGTTCGTTTTGAGTCCGTAAAACGTATCCGCGCTCCCTTCGAAGTGGGATGCAATCCCTCCCCCGCCAACATCACGCCCGCTTTCACGAGTTCTTCATTGAAATTTCCCATGTCGCGGAGCAACTGCTCACTCGGCATGACGCCGGCTTCACTGTCTTTGGTCGCTTTCACAATCACCATGAATTTCATCGCATTTCTCCTCATAGCCGCGACACCAACGTGCCGCACGGAATTTTCTGAAAAAGGCTCATTTGTTTCGCTTAACACAAAGTAGTCGAGCAGCCGTGGGCCGAATCGACAGGCCTCAGAAATTTTTTTTCAGCCCAATTCAGCCAATCTTCCCGCGAGAAAACGTCGTTCTGGTTCCTGGCGAGCCAATGTGAGTGCCTGCTGATAAGAATCCCTTGCGTCGGCCGTTTTGCCTAGCCGGCGGCAAAAGTCCGCTCGGGTGGCGTGGGCCAAATGATAATATAATATAGTCGCCGGCTTGCCGTGGGATCACAAGGTACTATTCCTGCACCACATAAGACCCGCTAAACGTGACATACGGACCCTCGTCGTCGGCGATGACCACCGACACGTCGACCTTCGTGCGGCCCTTGAATCTGTGCAGCTCGTAAAAATACTCGAGCGCTTCACGGGCGATCGGCAGCCCCGTGGCGATGAACAGCGGAGTCCGCACGGGGCGGTGATAACGGATCGTGCCGCGGCGAATCACGATGTTCCCCGAGAGGCCCTGCGATTCGAGCAGCAACAGCACCGTCCCCCAGCCGGTGGCAGTGCAGAGCGCGTTGAGGCTCCCAGCGAAGGCCGAATATTGGTGATTGCGATTCGGCTCCAGCGGCATCTGCATGGACAGCCGCACGCCGTCCCACGCGCGGGCCTTGATCCCCATGGGAACCGTGATCGGCATTTCGCGGTTAAGCGTCTGTTGAAGCTTTTCAAGCAGAGATTCGTTCATGGAACAGACGCAGCCGGACGTGGCGTGCATGCAGAGGATGGAGCAATTTCCCATGTGGGAAAGCGTCCATGCTACCGCAACCATTCGTAAGGGGCTAGGCGCTTATTGTCATTCTGAAGGAGGCTTGCCGACTGAAGAATCTGGGTTCATCTCGTACTCGCGTGGAATCCTTGCGAAGGCCGAACCCAGATTCCTCAAGTCGCAGAACTCCTTTCGGAATGACAGATTACGCGCGGCTTGCCTCTAGCGCTTACAGCTTCCAATTCAACAACACCGCGTAGTTCACCAAATTGGGGTCCACGCCATTGGGAGTGCTGTCGTAGCGGTCGTTGACGCTAAAACGGAGGCTCATGTTCTTGGGCTTGTCGAGATCGATTTCCCAGCCGGCATCGGAGACCACGCGGTACTGCCCAAAGTCTTCCCACTCGGGAGAGTAATCGACCTTGGCCGTGAGACGCTGTTTATCCGAGATGAGATATTCGTAGTCCAAGCCGAACAGCGCTTCCGCGGCCCACTCATCATCGGGTCCGCCGAACTCGCGCGACGCACCGGCACCGAACCGACCGATGAGGTTGAAACACTGCGTGTCGACCCACTTGTAGCCCACGCCGGAGTTGAGCGACACGCGCAGGTCAAAGGGTTGGAACTCGTCGTACAGCGTTTGATTGAGAACGAACAACGTCCATGCCGACTTATGCAATTTGCGATCCACACGGGCGTCCAGGAGCGCATTATTCTGCGTTTCGATAGTGTTGGCCGAGGTCAGGTTGTAATTGATTTTCGCATCGAGCGTCCACAACTCGGCATCGCGTTTGACATAGGCCCCAGCGATCATGCTCTGCGAGTGGTTCTGTCCCTCGCTGCCGTTCAGCCCAAAATTGATCCCCATGTCCCAGGGCGCTGGTCCAAACCAATAGGACGTTTCGTACCATTCATAAACTTCGATCGGTTGGAGCAGTTCGTCGTCGGCCCCCAGGACGGAGTTCTGTTCGCTGAGCGCTTCTTCCAAGACGGTTGGTGCCGATTCGCTGGGCAGATTCTCGGGAAATTCAAAGAGTGGTGGCGCGTCGACCGCGGCACTCGGCGGCGCAAACACACTTGGTCCTTGCCCAAGTGCCAACAGGCCCATCGCGCCGCAGTAAGCGGAGACAATCAGACAAACCAAAATTCTGCGTAACAGCAGCATGGCGATGTGCGGAAATAAAGAGTTTCGACAAAGGCAACAGTCCGTGAACGAGCCACGATATACCCAACGGCTAGCCCACTTCACAAGAGAGATCGCCGCATGGTGCTAGCAGTCGTTCGAGTTTTCGAGGATTTCCCGGACCGCGTGGCGGTCCGGCTAAAGCCGTGATAGATCAGAGTCTGCTCACTCCCCGAAATTAAAGGGGTTGGCGATGTCTTCGGCCCCTTCTTCTTGGAAGGGGTTTTCCTCCTCGGTCGGTTCCTCGCCAAGGGGCACGGTCGGTGCAACGGGAGCTTGTTCAACGGGCGGAACTGCCTCATCAGTTGGCGCGGCCTCTCCTTCCACTTCTGGAGCCAACTCGCGGTACATGGTCGGCTCGACCGCGCCGATTTCGTGCAGGCTTTGCACCAACCCACGGTCTGTCACCAGAAAAACGCGGTCCGATTGCTCGTTGAACACGGCTTGGTAGTTGGAGCCGGCGAGAGTATCGATGTAATTACCCGTTTCGACATCCACAATCACAAGCTTCCCCAGATCGTCAAGACCATACACATGCTTGAGCCCCTGAGCGACGAACTGCGTGATGCCGGGGAACGTCCAGAGCGGTTCACCCGTCTTGGCATCGACGGCATGCAGCATCGGCTCGCTGGAGGCCGCATACAGCCGATCACCCACCACGGCCGGGCGGCCTGTGCCGACGTAACCCATCGAGTAGCGCCAGACTTCATTGCCGCTCAATTCGTCGAAGGCATAGATGTGGCCGTCCGCCGAGGTCACGTACAACAATTGATGCAAGGCGCTGGGAGGAGCGGTCGCGGGGGATGAGGTTTCAATGCGGTACAAGACGCGCGGGTCGTTGGCCCTTCCAACATACAAATAGCCACGCTGCGTGGGCCAAGTCACCATTTGGCCGCTGGCCGTCGGACTATGGAAAATGCGGCCGATCGACTGCGAATACCACGGGGTCGTCGTATGATCGTCAAGCCGATAAGCCTCGACGCGTCCATTATAAAACGAGACGTAAACATACTTTTCGCTGAGCGCTGGCGCGGCGGCGGGGGCGCTGCCCAGGGTGCGGCTCCAGAGCAGCTTGCCCGTGATGCGATCGACCACGTACAGCTCCGCGCCACTTACCAAAGCGACGTATTGGTCGTTCGCCGCGGGACCGGCCGCGGCTTGGTCGAGGGGCCCCACCTGCGTGACCCACAGGGTTTCACCCGTCTCGGCATTGAACGAGTGGACCGCACCCCCCGTGGTGAGTGCCAAGAGATTATCTTTGTGCAATTTCCAACTTGCCACGCGGTGGCGCGACACATCGAGTTGCACTTGACCAAACCACGCTCGTTCCAGGCCGGCGGGGGTCGCCACGTCGTAGCTGATGAGCGACTCAGCCGCAGCCAATGAAGCCAGCCAGGCGACAAGCATCGCACATGCTAGCGGGGAAACACGA
>JBGTMM010000185.1:0-3006 GCA_041743635.1 Bythopirellula sp. | reverse complement strand
CAGCTCTGAATCGCCTGGGCGATGAATTCCGGGCCATTATCACTGCGGATGCACCGCGGCACGCCGCGCATGGCAAACAACTCCGCGAGCGTGTCGATCACGTCCTCGCTCGTGATGCTCCGGTCCACCTTGAGCGTCAAGATTCGCCAGCAACTCCAGGTTCTTCGAGATTCGGGAATTGTCCTTTTTCTTGGTCATGGGAAATATAGGTTCCGCGACTGACATGGCGATCTTCTGGGTCGAGTTGAGCGACGAAGAAATCCTCGAACCGCTCGTCGCTCTCAACCACCAAGGGGCCGAGGAAGAACAGCGCGGCATCATCCGCTACCTGCGTCCCGAGTTTCAAAATCCCCAAGGCCAATCGCAAAAGCAAATTGGGTCGACGGCCAAATTCCCTCCGTGACCCCGTGCTTCAATAATTTACCACGGCGAGCGGGTGACATAAATCCCCTGCAGTTCTTCACGCATGAGAAAAATAGTTGTCGAAATTGGCCGCGCAAAATGCTAAACTCAATCCCGTTCGCCAAAGAGCGTCGGAAAGAAAGCTGTCAGCCGCTTGCGGCTTAGCAGTGTCGGCAGAGCACAAGCCATTGCCGAAACTCGTTTAACTCGTTTCGGCTCGAATACTGCAACATTCCACCCAAACAAAACCAACCCTGCAAGGAAACCTGAACTTGGCCAAAAAAAACAGTTGTGGACAAGTTGGACAAGTTGACCAAGTTGACCAAGTTCGCTTGAGAGCCAGGGCGTAGAGCGCAACGAGATTGATTCGCTATGTTAAAAAAACCTTCGCAAAGCAACGCAGCTTGACAACACTAAACTTGCACCATGCTCACGTCGGCCGGATCGCGGAAACGATAGCCGATGCCGCGCACGGTTTGAATCAGGTCGGCATGGACATCTAGTTTCTTGCGTAAGGCACGAATATGCACGTCGATCGTGCGCTCGAGCACAATTGCATCGTCGCCTAGCGCCACGTCAATCAGTTCCGTCCGTGAAAAAGCACGACCTGGCTGTCGGACAAAGGCTGAAAGCAATCCGAATTCGCTCGGCGTGAGATCGAGCGGCTTGTCTCCAATCGTGGCGCGATGCCGGCGGCGGTCGATCATGATACCCTGGCTGACCATCACTTCGCGGTCGGAGTGGCCCTGTTCTTTGCGACGCAGCAGGGCATTAACTCGCTGCAACAAGACTTTAACGCTGAAAGGCTTGGTCACATAATCATCAGCCCCCACCGAGAAACCGATCAGTTCGTCGCTCTCTTCCGAGCGAGCCGTGAGCATGAGGATCGCCAAGTCCTGCGTCGTGGGATCGGCCCGCAGCAGACGGCACACTTCGATGCCGTCGATGAGCGGCAACATCAAATCAAGCACGATCAAATCGGGGCAATGTTGCCGTGCCTCGCGCAGTCCCTGGTGGCCGTCGCGGGCCAGGTGAGTTTCGTAACCTTCCTGGCGCAAGTTGTATTCGAGCACCTCGCCCAGCGACATATCGTCTTCAACAATTAGGATACTTCCCTTGCCCATGTTTGCCCTAAGAAAGCGATTGTGTTTTAGTCCATCCGATAGAACGACAAATCTTCATGCCGGTGTCGGGCGATCTCGCCGTCCACCAGATAAATCACATCTTCGGCGATATTGGTCGCGTGGTCGGCGATTCGCTCGACGTGCCGCGAAGCCGAAAAATATTGCCATGCCGGTTCGATCTCCGCGGCATTATTGATCACAAGATTCTGCAAATCATCAATTGTTTGACGATTGAGCTCATCAACTCGATCGTCACGGAGACACACTTCATGGGCCAATTCCACGTCGAGGCGAACGAACGCATCGAGCGAATCACGCACCATCGAAGTGGCAACCTCGACCATATCTTCCAGATGATCGGGAAATTGAAACCGCGGGAAATGCACAAGCGCCTGCGCCCGTTCGCCCAAGTTAACCGCCAAATCGGCAATCCGCTCCAAGTCACCATTGATCTTCAAAACCGTCGCCACCCGCCGCAAATCGACCGCCACCGGCTGGTGCAATGCAAGCATTTTTAAGCATTCTTCCTCGATCAAAACTTCACCTCGATTGACCGTGTCTTCATCTTGGAGCAACAGTGGGATCAAGGCGGTGCGTTGCTCGGTGATTGATTGGCAAGCGCGCAGGATCATCCGCTCCACGATCGAGGACTGCGCGAGCAAGTTCTGCTCCAGCGCTTCCAAATCACGTTCCAAATGTTTCGACATAAATGCGGGATCAACCGAAACGACCAGTGATATAGTCCTCGGTTCGTTTCTCCTTGGGATTGGTAAACATATCGGTGGTAGGGCCGACTTCAATGATCCGACCCTCATAGAAAAAGGCCGTTTGATCGGACACACGGGCCGCTTGCTGCATATTGTGCGTGACGATGACAATCGTGTAGGTGTCTTTCAATTCGAAAATGAGATCTTCAATCGCCGCGGTCGATTTGGGATCGAGCGCGGAAGCCGGCTCGTCCATGAGCAAGACGTCGGGATCGGTGGCCAAGGCCCGGGCAATACAGAGCCGCTGCTGCTGCCCGCCGGAAAGTTGCAACGCGGAATCGTTGAGCCGACTCTGCACTTCATTCCACAACGCGGCCTGTTGCAGGGACTTTTCGACGATTTCATCGAGCACGCCCCGCTTCTTCACGCCTGCGACGCGCGGCCCATAGGCCACGTTCTCAAAGATCGACTTCGGAAATGGGTTGGACTTTTGAAACACCATGCCGACCCGCTTACGCAATTCGACCACATCCGTGCCGCGTTGGTAGATGTCTATGTCATCCAGCAGTATCTGTCCACGCAACGTCGTGTCGTCAATCATGTCGTTCATGCGGTTGAGACATCGGAGGAATGTGCTCTTGCCGCAACCCGAAGGCCCAATCAAAGCCGTCACGCAATGGTCCGGCACGGAAAGATTAATGTCATGCAGTGTATGATGCGAACCGTAGAAAAAGTTGACGTTTTGAGCCACGACTTTTTTCGCGCGGCGTTCC
>JBGTMM010000184.1:0-2776 GCA_041743635.1 Bythopirellula sp. | reverse complement strand
CGCTGGCTCGAATGGGTATCGCCCGATTCAATCATCCCGGCGTAGCGCATCCAGGGAGTTGTTTCGTCCACCGGCAGCAAACTTCGTAGAGACTGGCGCAGTAGTTCGGCTAAAGAGATGCCAAGCCGCTGGGCTTCGAGTTTAGCAGCTTCGTATTCTGCCAGCGTCAAGCTAATTTGAGTGCGTCTCATGATTACAGTATACGCCAAGTTGTTATCATGTACAACTGACGTAATTTTTTTCCCGGACCGCGTGGCGGTCCGGCTTGGGCGAATCTATCCCAACAGAATTGGCGTGTCGGTTTCGCCTTCGCGGTCTTCCCATTGGCGGCGGACTTCGCCCAGGCCGTAGACGCAGAGCTCGAACGAGTCGCTTAAGCGCTCGAGGACGTCTGCGGGGGCGGAGGCTTCGTCTTCTGGCAAACGGCTGGCGAGTAGATAGTTGCGTTTCCCCTGATCGCGGTAGTTGATGAGACTGTCCTTGGTTTGCTTGCGGCTTTTCTCGGCGGTCTCGGGATAAATGCCGAGCCAGAACAAGGTGAAATCGCCAATGTGGCGGTGGACACGTCGCCGCGCCAGGCCTTGGCGGCATTGCGCTTCCTGGAGCATGTCGGTCACGGCGACCAAGCGCTCACCGGTGGGAGTGCGGAGACCGAAGATCGCATCGGTGCGCACGAAGTGCGTCAGCAGTGCTGACAGGTAATCCACGAGCGGTGGATCGGCCACACCGAGTCGCGTGAGGAAAGTGTACTCGGTGACGCCGGCAAAGAACCGGTGAATAGCTTCGCTGCGTCCAGGGCGGGGGGAACTAGCATTCATAGGCAACCTCCATCAAGCTGAGGGGGTCGGTTGGGTCGCAGCCTGTCGGTTCGCATGGCATAATACAGGAAGCCGACCGATGAACCGTCACCCTTTTAATTTTACCTTGCAGTTTTGTGCAAGGTCAAATTTTTCCCGGCTTGCTTCAATCGAGTGCCGCCAGCAGAGTTGCCAGATAGTCGCCGACGTCTTTAAGGGTCGCTTCGCTGCCCTTGGTCTCGGCCTCGGCGACGCGGCGGACGATCGCGGAGCCGACGATCAGCCCGTCGGCAGCCGGTGCCAACAGCCGCACGTGCTCGGGTTGGCTGATGCCGAAACCGATGCACACCGGTAGCGGCGTTTGCATGCGGAGCCAACTCACGCGCTCAAGCAAATCGAGCGGCAATTCGGTGCGTTCGCCGGTGATGCCGGCCACGGAGACGTAATAAATAAATCCGCTGGAGGTTTCGGCGATGCGGAGCGCGCGGTCTTTGGGGGTGAGAGGCGTCACCAATTGCACAAGACTGAGATCACGGCTCGCACAGATCTTGGCCAAAGCAGGGGACTCTTCGACGGGAAGATCGGGGACAATCATCCCCGCGATGCCGCGCTCGGCAAGTTCGTCGACATACTTTTCCGCGCCATGGCGGTAGATAATCGCGTAGCTCACCATCGTGACCAGGGGTGCCGACAATTTAGGTACCACCTTGCCGAGCATATCGAGGATGCCGGCGAGTTTTATTTTTTTGTTCAAAGCGCGGGTGTAGGACGCTTGAATGACCGGGCCATCGGCGATGGGGTCGCTGTAGGGAATGCCGACCTCGCACATCGAAGCGCCCCGCGCGACAAGCTCTTGAATCACCGCGGCGGTGAATTCCAGGTCGGGATCCCCCGCGGTCACAAACGGCATCAAGGCCTTGCGATTGGCGGCGCGAAGCTCGGCGAAAAGTTTGTCGATAGCAGACATAATTGGGAGTACGTAAGCGGAAGTTCAAAGGCAATTGTCTGTTGACTGAACCACATGTTGAAGGATAATCAATATAAGTTTCAGGAGTTTAACATGACCGCCAATCAAATGATCGAATTGATGAATCGAGTACCCTTCTCACCACTTGAGATGCATCTTAATGACGGGACATCGATTCGTGTGGAACATCCCTATGAGATTGCGACCAAGCCCAATAGCCAGATTTGTGTCGTGTATCACGGTGATTTGGCTAGATTTGTTTCATTTCGTAACATTGCGGAAGTTATCACAACCCCTCTCAATGGCAACTAGAAGCATTTCGCTTCAACCAAATTTTACGCCTTTTAAGCGTGCCAATTCCGATGCGTCCTTGTCGCCGCGGCCGGAGAGGCAGACCACGATCCGTTCGGTCTGCTTACGCTGGGCGGCGAGTCGCATCGCTTCGGCAATGGCGTGGGCGGACTCGAGCGCTGGCAAAATTCCTTCCAGGGTGGCTAGGGCGTCGAACGCTTCAAGCGCGGCTTCGTCGGTGCAACTCGTGTAAGTGACGCGGCCCGAATCTTTCCAATAACTGTGCTCCGGACCGACGCCGGGGTAATCGAGCCCCGCCGACATGGAATGCACATCGCAGGTTTGGCCGTCGTCGTCTTGCATCACGTAACTAAAACTGCCATGCAAGACGCCTGGGCTGCCGTAGGTGAGGGGGGAAGCGTGATCGCCGGGCTGGTTGCCCCGACCGCCGGCTTCGACACCGACCAGCGCTACATCCGCGTGTTCCACAAAAGGAAAAAACATGCCGGCGGCGTTGCTGCCGCCGCCGACGCAGGCGATCACGACGTCGGGGAGACCGCGAAACCGCGAGCGGCTTTGTTCGATGGTCTCGCGGCCGATCACCGCTTGGAAGTCGCGGACGATTTGGGGGAAGGGATGGGGGCCGACCACCGAGCCGAGAATGTAGTGGGTGGTTTCGACGCTCGACATCCAGTCGCGCATCGCTTCGTTGATCGCATCG
>JBGTMM010000183.1:0-2278 GCA_041743635.1 Bythopirellula sp. | reverse complement strand
GCCAAAATCATTTGCTGCAGAAACTTGGGGGCCCGTAACTCCCGCCGAGAATGCAATCTGCCCCGCGTTATTGAATCGCAGTGAGCTGCGAGTAGGGATTCCAAATCGCGTGTCGGTCGTCGTCCCCGGCGCGAGATCATTCTGACGGACTTTGAGTGTTAAGCTCCCATTGTTTTCGGCCCAGATCCCATTGGAGTCAGTTCCAGTCACGCCTCCTGACCCAATGAGTAGAGAACTTTGAAATGCTACCTGTCCAGCGGCGTTGACGAGTGGTCTTTCAAAAATACTGAACACGGCCCCAGTCGGGGTATCTGGCGATTGATCCCCTTCGCGTGCCGACAGCTCGAGACCACCCAGCCGTTCTGCCCACACCCCATTATTATTAGAGGGGGTAACATCTCCACCTGATGGATTCAAAATGCTGCTGAACACAGCTAGCCCAGAAGCGGCTAAAGTTGGTGGCCGGTCTCGAGAAATAATAAAATTGTCGAAGTTAGCGCCGCTTGGCACACCCGGCGCTTGACTTCCTTCCCGCGCCAGGAGCGACAAGCTCCCCGATCCTTCCGACCAGTAACCAGTGTCATCGATACCGGTAACATCTCCGGTCAAAACTAGCGTGGCAGAGAATATCGTGTGTCCTTGGGCGTCAATCTGCGGTGAACTGAAGAAGGACTGGTAAATACCTCCTCCCGTGCCCGGTGCTACCTGACCCGTCACCGCCACGGTGCGAAACATCGGCGCGGGAAGCGCCCAAGTCGACGCAGAAGTGGTGAATACCAGTGATAGAAATGTTACCAGGATAAATACATATTTCATGCGTTCGTAACCTTAGCGTGTACAGTTATTGCTGGTGAAAGCGCGGAGGTGCGATCATCGGCGTGAGATTGTCTAACCGCGACCAAACTTAGTCGGCGGTCTTGCAGAGCTTAGCCCGGCAGCGGCACGTCAGAAGGACAATTCAAAAATTGTCCGCGAATTTCACTAGCGCCTCAAAGATAAGTGCGGAAACCGAAACCAACGGGTCGTGCTGCCCATGATAACGGGGAACCAGCGGCGAAGCAAGCAATTTTGCTGGGAAAACAGCTGGATAGCCAAGTAAGGGATTAACCGCCAAGATCACGAGCGATCATTAGCGTAGATTAGCGGTCTCAATTCCTACCTTGGCGTCTTTGGCGAACTTGGCGGTTCAATCCTTCTACCTTGGGCTTCATCGAGCAGCCGCCGCAGATTCACGCATTGCGATTCCAGTGCCGTTAGTTGCGCGGCAAGACTTGCCACCATGCTCTTTGGTTCGGCAGCATCCACTGTGGCCGTCTTAGGCGCAGCTTCCACAAAGCTCACCGCCTCTTCCTCGAACACCGCGTCGACCACCGCGGTCGTCAGGGCAGGGGCCGTGCCGCCATCGGTTCGCGACGAGCGTTCACCCGTCGACCACATCCGGCGAGAGCGGACTTCGCTCGCGCAGATCACGCTTAAGGCGCGTTTGATTTCCGAGATTTCATTGCTCATCACTGCTACCTTGTACGACTGTCCAATTAAACTTTAACTGCGGCGGCTTCCGCTTCGCGCTCGGCCGATTCCTTGGCCATCAAATACGCCTTCACACTCTGCAAAATTAACCGAGCCCGCTCGGCAACGTCTCCCCGCCGCCGCTTGGCAAGCCGACGAGGACGAATCTTGACTTCAATATGCGTTGAGGCGTACTCACCCGCGGCGAGTCCACTATTATTCACGCGCGCCTCGCGACACTCGCTGAATTCCAACTCAATTCGGAAATCGACGTTACGATCTCCCTTGCGGCGGTCGTAGGAAACTTTCTCGCTCGATATCTCAAGCTCCACCGAATTCGCGTTCGTCGAAATCACTTTAGCTTGATGGTCCGACACAAAGCCACGCAGCTTGGCAATCGCGATGTCAATCGGCACGGCCGTGGTCAGCTCCGTTTCGATCACCGGCTGGGCCGTCAAACCGCCGAACCACCACCAACTTTTCTTCTTGACTTGTTTGACCATGCCATTCCCCAATTGCACGACTTGATTGCGGCCTTGCTCTTTGGCCATTAGGAGCGCCCGATCGGCGCGACGGAGCATTGTCTCTGAATTGTCACCCGCTTGCAGTTCCGTCACGCCGAAACTGGCCGTGATCCGCTTGTTGCCTAAATGGCTGTGCGGGGTTTCGGCGAGCTTCTTGCGAATTTCCTCGGCGCGACGCGCGGCATCGGCATTGTTGCAATCGGCGCACAACACCGCGAACTCCTCGCCGCCATACCGGGCGACCA
>JBGTMM010000182.1:0-1991 GCA_041743635.1 Bythopirellula sp. | reverse complement strand
CCCGCTCCGTGACGGCGTCTCGGGCGCCAGGACACGATCGATCTCCACGCGACCGCTGGCTCTCCCACTGCGCTGCGGGAGAACTAGCTGACTGATGTGATAACAGATTTTCGTCTTTTGAAAACATACAAGGCGCGGAGTCGCAGAGGATGAGGAAAAATAATGTAAAATGCAAAATGAAAAACGGTAAATGCAAAACGGCGGACCATTCTTAGTTTTGCATTTGTATTGAACATTTTCCGTTTTGCATTCTCCGCGCCCTCCGTAGTTTATCAGAACTTAAGAAGTTATTTTTGAGTTAACCCTCAGGGCACGGCAAGCGCGCCGGGCGCATTTTATGTTTTCGTCATGATTGTAAGGCGAAAATCAGCGCTACGATACCCGCTTGGCAATCGTTCCGATTACACGAGTTCTTGGGTCTCCCCCAGGGCGGGAAGATGCACGTCCCAACCCCGCGAAGCGGCAAGTTCGGCAGCCAACGATTCGGCACTTTCGATTTCACCATGGGTGAGAAACGTGCGGCGCGGGGCGGCCAGCGGTTCAAGCCACCGCAGCAGGCCCTTGCGATCCGCGTGACCGCTGAGACCCGGCACGGATTCGATGGCCGCGCGAACCGGAATTTCTTGCCCGTGCATCCGCAGAAACTTCGCCCCGTCTTGCAACAATCGCCCGCGCGTGCCTTCGGCCATAAATCCGCCGAGTATGACCGTGTTACGCGAATCGGGGAGCCGTTGCTTAAGGTGATGCACGATCCGCCCGCCGGTCATCATGCCGCTGCTGGAAATAATGAGCGCGGGTCCGCCGTGGCGGTTAAGGGCCTTGGACTCCTCGGTCTTGCGGCACAAGTAAACGCCGGGGCCACCGAGCAGGGGATTCTCGCTGTCGAGCTCGCCTTCGCTCAAGTCGTGATCTTCATCAAATTCGCGATAAATGTTGGTGGCATCAACCGCCATCGGACTGTCGAGATAGATGGGGATATCCGGAATACGACCGGCCTTTTTCAAGAGTTGCAGCAAGTAGATTAACTGCTGCGAGCGCCCAATCGCAAACGCGGCCACCAACATCACGCCCCCTCGTTTCACGCTGCGCGTCACCACCTCGGCCAAGCCGTCCATCAAATTCTCATCAGCATGGTCGCGATTGCCGTAGGTGGATTCGCAAATCAAATAATCGCAGGGAGTCGGCGGCGCGGGGTCGTGATAGAGCGGGCCATCGTAGCGGCCGACATCACCCGAGAACAGAATTCGCAGCGGTGGCTGCTGATTGCGGATTTCAACTTCGATCATGTTCGAGCCCAATAAATGCCCCGCGTCATGATAGCGCATCCACATCGGCTCGACGGGCGCGAACCATTCACCACGGCCAATCGTGCGGAAGAGCTTTAAGGTTTGCTCGACATCACGAGCATCGTACAAGGGAAACGCCGGGATGTGCTTCGAGAAGCCTTTCTTGTTGGCATATTCGGCGTCCGATTCTTGTATCTTAGCCGAATCGAACAGCGTGATCTCGGTAAGTTCGGCCGTGGCTGGCGTGCAAAAAATCTTGCCGCGAAAACCTTGCTTCACAATCCGCGGCAGAAAACCAACGTGATCGAGATGCGCGTGGGTCAGCACCACGGCATCGAGTTTCTTGACGCTAAACGGCGTGGGGGCCCAATTTTTTTCGCGGAGTTTCTTGAGACCTTGAAACAATCCACAATCGATCAGCACGTTCGCGTTCGCGGCTTCCACCAAATACTTGGAGCCGGTCACGGTTTGGGCCGCGCCATGAAATGTGAGTTTCGTCATTGAGTATTTCCAGTTGAGATAATTAACAGAAGCACCCGTATGAAAAGCAAGATATTACAGAGCGCGCTGCTTGCGATTCCTGCACGTTTGTCATTCAACATGAAGAAGCACAACCATGAGACGAGGGCTACGCTTTTGTTTCTTTTGCCTCCATAGGGGCAGAAAAGTCTGCCCCCTTTTCTCCTCCCATAGTCGCTCATATCA
>JBGTMM010000181.1:0-4541 GCA_041743635.1 Bythopirellula sp. | reverse complement strand
CCTATGCCGGCACTCTTGATTGCCCGGAGCTCAACCACTTGCGCGATTCGGCGGATGTGGTGGCCGGTTACAAAGTGCAGGGCACGTTTAATCCTGAGAATTGGTTTCTCCTGCGATCCGAGAATCAAGACGTGGGGGTGTTGATTGTGGCCGAGCATCCACCGGGAGAGAATTGGGAGCTTGTTTACATGGGGGTTGTTCCAGAGGCTCGCGGCAACGGCTTTGGTGAGCAGATTGTGAGGGTTGCTGCTGAGTTAGCGAGAAAAAACGGTGCCGAGCGGCTGGTTTTGGCCGTCGATGAGCGGAATTCGCCGGCGCTGGAAATGTACCGCCGCGTGGGTTTTGTTATGTGGGACAGACGGATCGTGTATGCAAGGTTGCGTGGCAGGGAAAGCTAGAGAAAACGTTCGCTACATGCGCACCCACAAGTTGTGCATTGGCCGTACTGTGCCACAGCATCTTGTGGTTTCGCTTTTGAATTGGTTTGTTTTTCGAGAATCGTGGCCAAATCCGCGCTTGACTCGTTATCGTTTGTTCCGCAAAGACGAAGACCAACATATTTTCCACAAGGCGCACCACTCCCGGAAAGAAATTTTCCCAGATTTCGCGTGCAAATCTAGCCTAGAATTTGGCCATCTACGAGCCTCCGCCAAAAGGACTTCTCAACCAAATAAGTCAAGGCCTAGCGAGTCGGTGCTAGCACTCGTAGAATCAGCCCCGCGAACGAATTGATTGGGCATCGCCAGTACGCACGCGGAAGACCAGTCCGCACGTTGAAGGGATGGTCCTACCTCCAGGCGGGAGTGACGACCGGTGGACGTGCGGAATTGGCCGCGAGTTTGGGTAGGTTTCTTATTCTCCGAATTCCAAAATGGGCGAGGTATTGGACACTCGCCCTTGGATCGTCGAAAATCGGATCAAGCAGGAAGTGAACATGGACGATTCGGACAGGCTGTCCGCTTTGCGCGCCGAACTTGTCAAGCGCATGGGGAGAGATCGCTACGAACTGTGGATGGGTCCACAGACAAAACTTGAGTTTTCCGCGCATGTTTTGCGAGTCGGATGTGCTTCCACGTTTGAACTGCAATGCGTCCGGCGTCACTCCCAGGCAAGTTTGGCGGAGAGTTGCCGCTCGATCTTGGGTGAAGATGTACGCATCGAGTACTTCGTCCGCACTGACGAGACAGCGACTATCCAGGCGATGACCACCAAGTTGGTGCAGCAAAGTTTGTTGGAACGCGCGAGCGAATCGACCGCCCTGCCTCAATCCATGGAAGAACGTGCTGCGATGCCTGTCACGCTCAAGCAAGAACCCCCGAGGACGGAGAAAAAACAACCACGGTCAGCCGGCACCATGATGGCGCGCTCGACGTTCGCGAACTTTGTTAGCGGGCCGTGCAACGAATTGGCGTTTCGCACGGCCAAAACGGTAGCGGAGCGCATCGGGCATTACGGCCCACTCTTTTTGTACGGTCCCGCGGGGATTGGCAAGACGCACTTGCTGTATGCGATTGTGCAGCACTTGCGGAAGAACGCCTCGAATCTGCGTGCCCTGCGGTTCACTTCCGAGCAGTTTACGACCGAATTTCTCGACGCATTGCAGCATCGCACTTCGCCCAGTTTCCGGCACAAGTACCGCAGCGTCGACGTGCTGCTGATCGACGACACTCAGTTCCTCGTCGGCAAGCGGGCGACGCTCGATGAACTGCTGGTGACGATTGATTCGCTCCACGAGCGCGGCAAGCAGGTGGTGCTCACCTGCGACTCAAGCCCGCAGGAGTTGCTGAAAGTCAGCTCGGAATTGGCGACGCGGATTTCAGGGGGACTCGCGGTGCCCTTGGAGATGCCCGATTTCGTCACCCGGCAAGCCTTGGTGCGGAAGTTTATCGCCGAGATGCATCCGGTGATCGGCATGGCCATCGACGACGAGATCGTGGTCGTGATCGCCACGCAGGTGGCCGGCAGCGCTCGGCAATTGCGGGGGGCCATCAATCGGCTGATCGTCACCAGCGAAGCCTTGCGCAAACCGCTCTCCGCCGACCTGGCCCGCACGATTCTCGCCGAGTACATGCAGCAGATCACCCCCGCCGTGCGGCTCTCAGATATTCAACGGGCCGTCTGCGACGTGTTTGGCATCGAACCGAGCAGCCTCAAGTCGCCAAGTAAAACCCGTTCGGTGGCCGAGCCACGGATGCTGGCGATGTGGCTGGCCTGCAACCTCACACGATCGGCCTTGGGCGAGATCAGCGAATTCTTCGGCCGCCGCAGCCACAGCACGGTTATCTCCGCGCAAAAGAAAATCGAACGGATGGTAAGCCAAGGGGAGACCATCGCCGTGGCGAACCAGCCTTGCAGCGTCGAGGAAGCGATCCACAAAGTGCGGCAGAAGCTGCGGAGCGCGTGAGCGCTATTCAGAGTGAACCGCCAAGGTCGCGAAGAGCGCCAAGAAAGAATTTTTTTAACCACGAATCATCACGAATTAGACGAATAATTTGATTCGTGGGATTCGTGAGGATTCGTGGTTTCATGTTTTCATGGCTCGCGTGTGGCTCGTGGGCCTTGCTTTGCGGTGTGTTGCGGATGGAGTATGATCGCGGGGACAAATAAAAAATAAATCCCCCACCGAGCGTGGACCGCGATGGGCAAGAAGACCCAAAAAATCTATTTATTCGAAGAGTCGTCGGTTGCCAAACGTCAGCCGAAATCCGACCTCTTAATCCTTGCGCGGTTGCTCAAGGCCGAGGAAACGAAGCAGCTCCCCGACGAAGAGCATGTGGTTGCCGCCCATCAGATTCTCATCAAGTGGGCCGACATGGAAACCACCGGCCGCATGTCAGAATTCAATGAACAGCAATTAAAGGGACTTTTCCTTTCGGAAGTCTTTGGCCAAGCCCTCGGCTACACCCCGGCTGTCGAGGCAGGTGACTTTTGGAACTTGGAACAGGAATACCCAATTGCGCCCGGTCAAACACCCGATGCGCTACTCGGCAAATTTCAGCAAGATGAACCACGTAATCCGCTCGCCGTTGTTGAGTTAAAAGGTCCCAAAGGCCACTTGGACCGCGACCGCTCCAATGGCCGAACCGCGATCGATCAGTGTTGGGACACTTGTTTGAGTGATGATAAGAAAGCTTGAAAAGCAACGAGTATCGAACAAATTGACTCGACTTTGAGTTATGACATCCGGCATTCGCCGAGGAGGAATTGCGCCCTCGTCTTGCCGATCGAACTTCGACGCATTAACATCTTCAGCATGACGAAAAAATCGAGGATCAGTGAGCCGAATGCACAGCAAAGCATACATGGGCGCGCGGGGAAACCAATGATAATATGCGATTCCGTCGACAAGTTGCAGAAAATTCTTGTGACGGAGGTATTCGGTTACGCGCAGGACAAGAAAAAAGCGGCTGGTCGCGCATTGGGGACGCTCGTTGAAATCGTGACTTTTTACACACTCTGTGCTTGGGAACTGAGGGATTACATCGCGATTGAAAGGTCTGTCCCCGAGTTCGCTCACCCTGAAATTACTCACAACGTTGAGTTCTCGCTTCACCCCATAACTTCGACGCGGTCTGTTACGCTGAAGCCGCTACATTTGCCGCTTACCTCAAGGAAAGTACTTCTTGCTGCCGGAGCAATGCCGGTCGGAATTGAAGAGAGGAAAGAGACATTAGTCACGACACGGCGAGTAATGCGGAACTCAGCGATTGTGGCTGAACGTAAAGGTGGCTTTATGACCGCCCATTTGATTGAGATGGACACGGCGGGATGCGCGGTGGCGTTGAGTGACCTGCTCAACGAACCGTTTGCGATCTTCGAGTGCAAACGGGTGGGTGTTGAAGAAGGAATGCGCAAAGGACCACAATCAATCGAGAAGGCCAAGCAGGGCGCGTATGTGGCGAGATCGGTGTCGTCACTACAGAAATTCAGACTTGCCGATGGACACCTTCAAGGCGTGATCGATCAGGGAGATGGGAGACTTCGCACAGGCGCATATTTTCCGCTTTTGCAAGAAGTCATCGATGGTACCGCACCAGAGCTACTCAGGAACTTCATCCTCACAGTTGGAGTTGTCAGCAATCACGGCAATTGGTTCACCGCGGAAGACCATAACAAAGAGTTGCGTGTTCTCGCACATTCCTACGACTGGTTGTTATTTCTCACTGACAATGGTCTATGTCAGTTTTCGAGAAGCTATTGTTAAAGCCTATCCCAGAACTTCAGCCAGCAAGAGATGCCTTCCTCGCGAGCTATCCAAAAAAGCCCGGAGGATCCCGTTTCACAAAAGTGACGATGGGTGTTGACGCCGACTTAGCCCTCAAGCGATACTTCAAATTGCACGAACTTGAAGTTGAAACTTGGTTTAATGTAATAAGCCCGCGTGGTGGTACACTTCGGCGGCTTCGGGAAGAATTGGTAAAGTTAGCCAGTAAAGATTGGAAAGTGATCCGTCAAAAATGACCGCTGGGCGTAATATAATATCGATTAGCCAGAATTGGTGTACGCCTCCTAAGTACATCGACGCCGTGCGAGAAGTCTTC
>JBGTMM010000180.1:0-9757 GCA_041743635.1 Bythopirellula sp. | reverse complement strand
GAGCCTGGGCTAAAAACGCCTGGAAATTGGAAACCTCCAATATCACTTTAACCATAACTCTCCGGTGCGGGCAAGCGAAATCAGCCCATCGTCAATCCCAGCAACAAGTTGCGACGACAGCCGCTCGCGGCTTAACGGTTTCGCCACCCGGGCAACGCACTTACCTATGGAAATCCCATTTGGAGCATACCCGCGACCCGATAAACCCAGCCAATCCGTTGCAATTTCTCGCGACTTTCGGGGTCCGGAAAAATGGTTGGTTGGGGTCGTATCGACTGGGGATAGCAGGTTGAGTTCGCCATGTAGGAAAAAGGCAACATCTGGCTAAGGAGGGTGGTTTATTTGTTCCGAAAACAACAATGGGTGGGAATTGTCCCATCTTGACCAGACCATCTATTTCCACATTTAGTTCCGAAGGAGACGAACACCATGAGAGCCAAATCTGTAGTGCGGGCTCTCGCTGCCATCGCCTTGGCAATGCTGCCTTCAGCGGCATGGGCGGGGTATTGCGGGGTCGCACGTTATAACGGCTGCACGCCTTGTTGTTACCAGCAACATTGCCATACCGTCATGAAGACGGTGCGGTGTGTTGAATGGCACAAAGAACAAGTGCAGTGCTGCAAAACGGTCTACGACCGTGTGTGCGAAGATCGGGTGATCAATTGCACCCGCTACGTGCGCGAACAACGGCAGAAACAAGTCTGCTACACCGTCTGCTGCCCGGTCTGGGAAACCAAGACCCGCTGCTACACCGTCTGCAAGCCCGTTTGGGAAACCAAAACCCGCAACGTCTGCTACACCACGTATCACCCGGTGTGGGAAACCAAAACTCGCTGCTATACCGTGTGCAAGCCTGTCTGGGAAACCAAGACTCGCAACGTCTGCTACACCACTTACCATCCGGTGTGGGAAACCAAAACGCGCTGCTATACCGTGTGCAAGCCTGTCTGGGAAACCAAGACCCGCTGCTACACCGTCTGCAAGCCCGTTTGGGAAACACGCACTCGGGAAGTCCCCTACACCACCTGCAAAGCCGTGTGGGAAACTCGCCAGCGCAACTACACGGTCTGCAAGCCAGTGTGGGAAACGCGTGAGCGTCAAGAAACCTATTACGTCCGCAAGGCCGTTCCCTATACCAAAACGATTACCGTCCGTAGTGGCCACTGGGAAACTGAAACCTATCAGATTCCTGGCAAGACCTACACCAAGACCGTTCGCGAGCCCGGCACGTTTGTTTACGACTGCTGCCGTTGCCGCTGCGTGTATTGCCCAGGTCCTTGCAAGACACTCTGCTGCCAAGCCCCGCCGCGCTGCTGCTGCAAAAAGGTTTGGGTTCCCGAGTGCTGCACCAAGGAAATCTGCTGCACCAAGTACGTTTGCGAACCTTGCGTGCGAACCTGCTGCTATAAGGTTTGCCACATGGTCCCCGAGACGCGCACTTGCTGCTACAAGGTCTGCCGCATGGTGCCATGCCAACACACGCGAACTTGCTGCTACAAGGTCTGCCACATGGTCCCTGAGACCAAGACGTGCTGCTACCAAGTCTGCCGCATGGTGCCCGAAACCAAGACTTGCTGCTACAAGGTTTGCCGCATGGTACCTAAGCAATGCATGAAAACCTGCTGCTACCAAGTGTGCCGCATGGTGCCTGAAACGCGCACCTGCTGCTACAAGGTCTGCCGCATGGTTCCCAAGCAATGCATGAAGACCTGCTGCTATAAGGTCTGTCACATGGTCCCCGAGACCAAAACTTGCTGCTACAAAGTGTGTCGCATGGTGCCTGAAACTCGGACCAAGACCTGCTGCTATAGTGTGTGTGTGCCGGTCTGCGAGCAGAAGATCATCCAGGTCAGCCGCTGCGTAGCCCGCCAAGTGCCCTACACCGTGACGCGGTGCGTGCCCCGAGTGGTCTGCAAGCAGGTGCCTGTGTGCGTCCACTGCCCGTGCGAACCTTCGTGCGGCTGTGCAGAGCCTTCCTGCGGAGCCCCCTGCTGCGACTAAGAGCGCAACACGGAAATAGGGTTTGGTCAACCTAATAGAGGTGGCCCGGCAACCAGCCGGGTCACCTTTTTTTATGCGCCGCCGCTTGCGGCTTAGCGCTATAACTTGCCCGTACCAACTCGCCTCGCCCATCAAGCGGCCGGCGGCAAGGACGTGTCCTCACCTGCGCGAAATTGAATGTAGACGAGCGCGAAAAAATCGTACGCCGCATGGGCCACAATCGGCGCGATCAAATCGTCATACGCCAGCGTTAGCCAACCAAAGTAGACGCCGATCACCGTGGCCGCCAGGAAATACGTGGGCGTCAACGCGTGGGCCAGGCCAAACAACAGCGCCACCACCACCACGCCGATCCAGGGCACGGTCCATTGAATCGCCAGCGGTTGCAACGCTCCGCGGAACAAGATCTCTTCGCCGATCCCCGCCGCTAAGCTCACCAGCGCAAACTCAAACCAACGGCAGCCGGCGAACATTTCTTGCACCACCTTTTCCACTTCGCGGCGCAATTTTACGAGCGGCTGCCATGGGCTTTCATAAAACGCCACCAGCAACACAATCATCGGCAGACTGGCCAACAGCCCACGCAGCACCGCATCCTGGGAAACCGTCAACTGACTGGCCAAATTCATTCCCGCAGCCCAGGCGATCAGCACCCCCACAAAACCCAACCCGGTCTCAAACAGCATGGCCAAGGCGACTGTTTGGGCTTTGCGGCCATTCTTCGGTAATCCAGTCATGGCATCCTGCTTTTGAGGCCCGCGAAGGCGTCAAAGTCTTGACGCCTTCGCGGGGTCCAATTAGATTGAGCGGTTCGATTTTTCTCGCCAGATCAAGCCCCCTTTTTTAGGGCCACAGCGATCCGGCCGGGGGGCGGCTGCCGAATGCGCATCTGTTTGGTCTTTGACACAAGACCAACGGGGCGCATCTCTTGAGCGATTCCTCGACTCTAGCGAGACCCATCGACCAAATCAATCTGCCGCAAATCCATCGACTCCCAGTCGACACGACGCCTACGAAACAGGATCCATTCTTAATGTCTAAAAACTCGACCAAGATGATTTACTACTTCGGCAAGACCAAGACCGAAGGCAACGGCAAGCAAAAAACCCTGCTGGGTGGCAAAGGTGCCAACCTCGCCGAGATGACCAGCATCGGCCTGCCGGTCCTTCCAGGTTTCACCATCACCACCGAAGTCTGCGACCTCTACTACAAGAGTGGCCGCAAATTGCCGGACGGCTTGATGGACGAGGTGAAAAAGAACGTCGCCATCTTGGAAAAGGAACTCGGCAAGAAGTTCGGCGACAACAAAATGCCACTGTTGCTCTCCGTGCGCTCCGGTGCCGCTTCTTCGATGCCGGGCATGATGAACACTATTCTCAACCTCGGCCTCAACGACGAAGCCGTCGTGGGCCTTGCCAACGCCACCGGCCACAAGCGTTTTGCTTACGACGCCTATCGCCGGTTGATCAACATGTATGGCGACGTGGTCTGCGGCGTCGATCACGAGCATTTCGAGATTGCCTTTGCCAAAATCAAACGCCGTTACAAGGCGACCGTGGACAACGATGTCCCGTTGGAAGGCATGGTCGAACTGTGCGAAGAGTACAAAAACGTCTTTAAAAAGCACTTTGGCAAGCCCTTCCCCCAAGAACCGCTCAAGCAACTGGAGCTCGCCATCGAGGCCGTGTTCAAGAGCTGGATGCAACCCCGCGCGGTAAAGTATCGCCAAGTGGAAAACATCACCGGCCTGTTGGGCACCGCCGTCAATTGCCAATCGATGGTGTTCGGCAACATGGGCGATGAATCGGGGACCGGCGTGGCCTTCACGCGCAACCCCTCGACCGGCGAGAACAAGTTCTACGGCGAATTTCTTATCAACGCCCAGGGCGAAGACGTGGTCTCGGGCATTCGTACCCCCGAGCCAGTCGAGAAAATGGCCAAGTGGAACAAAAAAGTCTTCGATCAATTGATGGGGATCAAGAACCAACTCGAAAAGCACTACCGCGACGTGCAAGACATCGAGTTCACCATCGAGCACAACAAATTGTTCATGCTCCAAACCCGCAATGGCAAGCGGACCGGAGCCGCGGCGGTAAAAATCGCTTGCGACATGGTCAAGGAAAAGTTGATCACCGAGCAAGAAGGCGTTATGCGAATTCCCGCCGGGGATCTCACGCAACTCTTGCTCCCCAGCTTCAGCCCCGCGGCGAAGCAAGCCGCGAAAAAGGAAGGCCGCCTGCTCACGGTCGGTCTCCCCGCCTCGCCGGGAGCCGCCGTCGGTAAACCGGCATTTACCGCCGCCGAAGCCGTCGACCGCACTCTCGAAGGCGAGCAAGTGCTGCTCGTTCGCAAGGAAACCAACCCCGAAGACATCGAGGGCATGCACTCCGCCGCAGGGATTCTGACAAGTACCGGTGGCATGACCAGCCACGCGGCGGTGGTGGCCCGTGGTTGGGGTCGTTGCTGCGTGGCCGGTGCCGGCGAAATTCACATCGACGAAAAGGCTCGCAAAATCAAGATCGGCAGCAAGGTTTACACACACAAAGACGTGATCTCGATCGACGGCTCCACCGGCGAAGTGATGGCCGGCGACATCGCTACGCAAACGCCCAAAATGTCGGGCGACTTCGCCACGGTCATGGGGTGGGCTGACAAGCATCGCACGATGAAGGTCCGCACCAATGCCGACACTCCTGAAGACGCTAAGCGGGCCCGCGATTTCGGTGCCCAAGGCATCGGCCTCTGCCGCACCGAGCATATGTTCTTCGAGGGGGACCGCATCATGGCCATGCGGGAAATGATTTTGGCCTCCACCGAAGGCGATCGCAAACAAGCCCTCCAGAAGTTGCTGCCGCTCCAGCGCAAAGACTTCATCGGCATCTTCACCGCGATGAAGGGTTTGCCGGTGACCATCCGGTTGCTCGATCCGCCTCTGCACGAATTCCTGCCGCACGACGACAAGAGCCAGGCCGAAATGGCGTCGCGGCTCGGCGTGAAACGGGCGGACGTGAAGAACCGCGTCGTTGCCCTGCACGAACAAAACCCGATGCTCGGCCACCGTGGTTGCCGCTTGGCGGTGACTTACCCCGAGATTCTCGACATGCAAGTCACCGCGATTGCCGAAGCGGTGATCGCCTGCAAGCAGAAAAACATCGACGCGCAGGCCGAAATCATGATTCCACTGGTCGGCACCGCCGCGGAGCTCAAGCTACTTGGTGACCGCACGCGGCAAGTGATTGAAGATGTCAAAGCCGAGAAAAAATACTCCGGCAAGCTGGAGATCCTCATCGGCACGATGATCGAAATTCCACGCGCCGCGCTGACCGCCGACAAGATCGGTGAGATCGCCGACTTCTTTAGCTTCGGCACAAACGACCTCACGCAATTGACGTTCGGCTACAGCCGCGACGATATCAACACGTTCCTGCCAGACTACCTGGAACAGGAAATCCTGCCTCGGGATCCATTCCAGTCGCTCGACGTGACCGGCGTGGGTCAGTTGGTTGAGATGGGCGTCACGAAAGGCCGCTCGGCCAAGAAAGGCCTAAAGTGCGGCATCTGCGGTGAGCACGGCGGCGATCCCGACTCAATCCTGTTCTGCCACAAGGTGGGACTCGATTACGTGTCGTGCAGCCCGTTCCGCGTCCCCATCGCCCGTCTCGCCGCCGCCCAAGCCGCCCTCGGCAAAGTCGCCAAGTAACCCAAGCAGTAGGCTCTCACAAATCCAAAGCCCGGGGATGGCACTCCCCGGGTCTTTGTTTGCGCACTCAAATCCTCAACGAATACCCACCACGCTCTCCGCCAAGCTCAACACTTCGGCAAAGGGAACACGGTCCAGGCAGCCAAAGTCGCGGTGCGAGCGCAGCTTGGCTTTCGACGTCGCCGGCGAGGCGATGCCACAGAGAAATCGCGCCAACTGCCGCGGCGACTTCAAGGCGGCGTGCCGCTCCGCCACGAGTTGCTTCACGGCCGTGCGGTCCCCGTCGTTAATCGCGGCCCCCCGCACCGCGGGCAACATCTGCTTCGTCGCGCCGCCACAGCGGCTGCAATGCCCGCAGTTCTCCCGGTGTTCGCCAAAATACTCGAGCAAGAATCGGGTGTAGCAACCGCCGCACTCGGCCAGCGCCACCACTTTCCGCAAGCGGGCGATATCGTGTTCTTCCCGCCGCGCGAAACGCTCATTGAGATGCGACAACAGCAGTGCCAAATCCGTCGGCCGTTTCGTGACTTTGTAGCCGTAACGTAACCCGGCCGTTTGCAGGAGGATGTCGCCCGTCTGATCCAAATAGTCGAGCGCCGCAACGATCCGCTCCCGGTTTTGTCCCAACTTGCGGGCAACTTCAATGACATCAATTGTGAGCCAAGTTTTTCCCTTGCGCGCGCTTTGAAAGATGTTCTTCAAAAATTCGGCCCGCTGGGGATCGAACTTCTTGAGAATCTCCGCCGAGGGCTTCTGTGGTTGGAACTTGAATTCCGTGTAAACTGGCCCCGTGGGTTGCAGAATTTTTTCGAGTTCCAAATACGTGAGCAGCGTTTTGACGACCAACTCCCGCACATCGTGCCGGGCCGATAGGTCGTAGACCGAGACTTCCAGCACGTCTTCGCCTTCGAGCAGTTCGCGCGTGAGCGACTCAATCGCCTCGGGGGTCGGGGTGTCGCCGTAGCTGAAATTCTCGAGCGTCACCACGTCATCGCGACAAGCCAACAGCTCGCAAACGGCTGGTTGGCCGTCGCGGCCCGCGCGGCCCATCTCTTGCATGTAGCTTTCCAAGCTCTTGGGGAGATTGTAGTGATACACGCCGCGGATGTTCGACTTGTCGATCCCCATCCCGAACGCAATGGTCGCCACCACAATCATGTCGTCCGCCGCCATGAAGGCGTCTTGCACTTCGGTACGTTCTTCGGTCTTCATGCCGGCGTGATACGCCCGCGCTGAGTGGCCCTGACTCGCCAACAACCCGGCGATCAGTTCGGCGGTCCGCTGCAGAGTGACATACACAATCGCGGGTCCGCCTGGCCGTTCTGCCATTTTCTTGAGCAGCAAATTCTTGCGCTCACGTTCCGCACAGGCCGTCACGCGCAATTCCAAATTCGGCCGGTAGAAGCCGGTCTGCACCACATTATGCTCGGCGATGGCAAAAGCCTTGGCGATATCACACACCACGTCGGGGGTCGCCGTGGCGGTGAGGGCCAGCACCCTTTGCAATTTGAGCCGCGTAGCCAGGGCCGCGATCCGCAAATAATCGGGCCGAAAGTTGTGGCCCCATTCGCTAATGCAATGAGCCTCGTCCACCGCCAACAAAGCGATTTTTTGGTGCTCCAAAAGTTGCAAGAATCGCTCATTTCCCAAGCGCTCCGGCGAAACGTAGAGCAACCGCGTGCGGCCGCGCCGAAGATCGTCGTAGACTTTAAGGGCTTCCTCGCGCTCCATGCTGGAATCGAGCCGCGCCGCTGGAATGTTGCGCTCCAGCAAAAAATCAATCTGATCCTTCATCAACGCGATCAACGGAGAGATGACCACAGTCAACCCTTCAAATAAAAGTGCCGGCAGTTGGTAACAAAGGCTTTTGCCGCTCCCCGTGGGAAAAATCGCCACGGCCGACTCGCCTTCCAGCAGATGGCTAATCACTTCCTGCTGGCCGGGGCGGAAGCAGTCAAAACCAAAGACCTCGGCCAATTTTTCGCGGGCAGGTTCCATGGGCGTACGTGGACGTCGTGGGGGAGTGGCGAGCATCGCAAAGTTCTCCGCTGGTATAATGAACGCTTGTACACATAGTGGGTATCATAGCGGGCGTTTTGAGTAGTGCAAGCATTATTTTTCAGAAAAAAACGAATTCCATGAACAGGATTTATATTGCCGTGAGGCAATCACTTCCGCCCGAAAGGCGCACGAACGTAGCCAGGGATTTCAATCCTGGGATTTCAATCCCTGGGAATTGAATCCCGGGCAATCAATCTTCTTCTCTTTCCCGCCCGGAGGGCGCTCGTTCTTAGCCAGGGATTTCAATCCCTGGACGAGTGGTTTATTTAACTCTTCGCACGGAGGGCGAACGAAGTTCAGCGAAAGACTTCAAGTGGATCAAACTCGACCCCATGCAGTCGGAGAAGTTCCAGGAATTCTGTCTGAAAGTCTTGCCGCTCGTGATGTTCTTTCTGACAAGCGATATAGGTCTCGACAGCGGGCACGGCGGATTGGCTGACTGTGAATCCGCCATAACCTTCTTGCCAGGAAAAGTGGCCGAACTCTGAAAACGTCTCGTTGACCCATTTGGAAGACCGGCCCTTGATCTGTTGGAGCAACTCGGAATGAGAAAGATCGGGTCGATAGCGGATCAGCAAATGAACATGATCGGGCATGCCATTGACGGCGAGTAAAGTACACCGCAGATCGCGGACGATGCCTCCCAAGAACGGATAAAGTCGCGCTTCCAACGCGGGCGTGATCAGGTTCGCACGATGTTTGGTGCTGAACACGGTGTGGTAGAAGTTTTGGGTGAAGGTACTGGGCATGACTCTGCTCCGTCCGCCCTCCGGGCGGAAGAAAAGAAGAAAGGGAGGAATCGTTTGCGAAGGATTTGTTTACCAGGGATTGAAATCCCTGGCTATGGTCGTTCGCCCTCCGGGCGAAAATGCGGACAGCACGAAAGCACGAATCCCACGTCCGGAGGACGTACGAACCTAGCCAGGGATTTCAATCCCTGGTCTGAAATTCCTGGTTACGATCGCGCGCCCTCGGGGCGAATTCGCCGTGCTCCCTACGCCGCTCTGCGGAAACGGGTCGTAACAGGCTCCTCGGTTTCCACGTCGTCCACCGCGGGATGCACACGCAGCGCCACCTTCGGCGGGCTGCGGCGTTCCTGAATGAACCCACGACTGCCTGTGCGGAAAAACTCGGCAAATTCCGTGGCGACACCTTCGGAAAAGCGATTCTCCAATGTTTCCACCATCTCATTGAAAGTCAGCCCTTCGCGATAAATCAAGCGGTAGGCGGCTTTCAATTCTAGAATTTCGCTTTGACTCAAGCCCGCCCGTTGCAGCCCCACGCGATTGAGTCCGACAATCAGCGCCGTGCCGCCATCGGTGAGCACAAACGGTGGTAAATCTTGCACCACCTTGGTGCAGCCCCCCACCATCGCCAAGCGGCCGATGCGGCAGAATTGGTGGACTGCAGCGTTGCCCCCCAGGCAGGCCCGATCACCCACGTGCACGTGCCCGCCGAGCATCACGCCGTTGGTGAGAATCACGCGATTGCCGATCTGGCCGTCGTGGGCGATATGAGCAGCCACCATGATCAGGCAATCGTCGCCAATAATTGTCTCCGCACCGTCGTGCATGGCACGGTGAATGGTGACGTGCTCGCGGATCGTGTTGCGGTTGCCGATGCGAACGCCGCCGATTTTTTCGGGGACCCGCGTGTGCTGAGGCAGGCCGCCGATGACGGCCCCTTCGCAAATCGTGTTTTCACAACCCAGGATCACACCGGTCTTGATTGTCACTTGCGCCACCAGCCGGGTGCCATCGCCAATCGTGACGCCTGGTTCAACGATCGAGAAAGGTCCGATCTGGACATTGGCACCGATGCGTGCCTGGTCACTCACAATCGCGCTGGGGTGGATCATCACGATGGGTCCTCGTGTGGCAAATCTTGGCGGGGTCGATCGCGGAGGGCGGGTCAGCCGCGATCGCAGGCGATTCGCTCGCATGTCGGTAATATCGGATGCAGGGGTTGGGCCGCCTTAGATTTTGGTTCGTAATT
>JBGTMM010000179.1:0-2717 GCA_041743635.1 Bythopirellula sp. | reverse complement strand
GTGCTCTTGCCGCAACCCGAAGGCCCAATCAAAGCCGTCACGCAATGGTCCGGCACGGAAAGATTAATGTCATGCAGTGTATGATGCGAACCGTAGAAAAAGTTGACGTTTTGAGCCACGACTTTTTTCGCGCGGCGTTCCAGGTCTTCCTTTTCATTGGTCGTCACCGGCCGACGGATCGCGGAAGTCGACACGCGAATAGGCGTCCTCGGAGAAGTCGCTTCGCTCATCGGTCGTTCCATTTCGCCCATGACCATCAACTCAGGCACGATTGAATCGGGGGACATTATTTTGGTTCTCGTTGGGAACAAACTTAATCTTACCACATAGCCTTACGGCGAAATCAACCACTCGTATTCTCCACTTACCATCGTATTTTCTTGCTGAATCTCTGCCGCAGAATCACCGCCACGGCATTCATCAAGATCAGCACGCTCAAAAGGACAACAATTCCCGCCGCGGCGAGTTGGTGGAAATCCTTTTGCGGCTGGCCCGTCCAAAAGAAAATCTGCAAGGGTAAGGCACTGAATTCGTCGGTAAAAACGTTTTGCGGCGTGAAAGACACGTAAGTTGCCGCTCCAATTGCCACCAGCGGCGCCGCTTCGCCGAGTGCCCGTGACAGCGCAAGGATCACTCCAGTCATTATACCGGGGAGCGACGCGGGAAGCAGTTGATACCATATCGTTTGCCAGCGCGTGGCACCCAAAGCATAAGACGCTTGACGAATTGTACTGGGGACGGCCCGCAAGGATTCTTGCGCCGACAGGATGACGATTGGCAAGACCACCAGCGTCAGTGTCAAAGCACCGGACATGACGCTGCGACCCAGCATCATCATCTGCACGAACAGACCCAGACCCAGAATCCCGTAAACAATGGAAGGCACGCCGGCGAGGTTGGAAATATTGATTTGCACCAAGGTCCGCCACCGGCTGGGTGGAGCATATTCTTCTAAATAAATCGCCGCGCCGACGCCAATGGGCACCGAGAACAAAGCCGTAAGTCCAATTAAGTAAAGACTTCCCACGAGCGCGGCCCAGATCCCGCTATTCGCGGGCTTCATGGAGGGCCAGCTTGTGAGGAAATTCCAACTTAGCGAGTCCCAGCCAAATCTCACCACGTTCCATAACAGCAGACCGAGCACGGCAATGCACATAAACGTGCAAAAGCCACAAGCCCAAGCAAAAAGCTCTGACGCAAGCTTCGCATAGGGTCGACCATTGGAATATTTGGAAATGCTCATTCGTATTTCTCACGAATTCGGGAAAGAATCCATTGGGCGAACACGTTCAGAATCAGCGTGAGTGTGAACAATGCCAAGCCCACGGCAAAAATTGTGCGATATTCCAGCGAATCGGCGGGTGTGTCGCCCTGACTGATCTGCACAATATAAGCGGTCATCGTTTGGATACTTTCGAGCCAACTGAATGTCATCTTGGGCGTGTTACCCGCTGCCAGGGCCACCGCCATCGTTTCGCCACTCGCGCGTGCAATCGCTAGTAAAAACGAAGCCATAATGCCAGAAGCCGCCGCCGGAACGACCACGCCAACGGTTACGTCCAGCTTCGTGGCCCCGAGAGCGTAAGCCGCTTCACGCAGCGAGCGTGGCACCGAGCGCAAAACGTCTTCGCTGATCGACACAATTGTCGGCAAAATCATAAAACCGACAACAATGCTCGCGTTGGCAGCGTTAAACAAATCCGCGTTAGGAAAAACTTCCCGAATCAGCGGCGAGATAAACACGACCGCCAAATACCCAAAGACGACTGAGGGAATACCGGCCAGTATTTCCAAGAGAGGCTTCACCACGTCACGAAATCCGGTCGAAGCATACTCGCTAAGGAATATGGCGGTTCCCAATCCAAGGGGAATAGCAACAATCGCCGAACCCGCTGTGACCAACAAAGTACCACAAAACAATGGCAAGATACCGAAGTGCTGAGGTTTTATGATGGGCGACCATTTCGTTCCCGTTAGGAATTCCCATATGGAAACTTCGCGAAAAAATTGCAGGGATTCAATCAGCAACACCAACACAATGCCGACGGTCGTAATGATCGAAATGGTTGCGCAACCCAGTAGCACGATGTGCAAAATCACCTCGACGGCCGCGCGGAATTTCGCATTGCCGGAGGAAGAATCGAGCGATCTCACTTTGGTCGTCGCTATGGACATAAATAGAAATTTCGTTTCAATTAGTTGGTCGTGGTAGTCTTGGACAAAGCTTCGGCCAGCAATTTGTCATTCTCTGCCGCCACTTCATCGGTCACGGGCACATAACCGACTTCCGCCGACAGCCGACCAGTATTGGCCAGATAGAACTTCACAAACTCAGCGACTTCCGGACGTTCGAGCGATTTCTTATTCACATAGATTGAAAGTGGCCGCGAAAGCGGAGCGTAAGTTCCATCACGAATAGTCACTTCGCTCGGCACGACGCATTCGCCGTTCGATTTCACGCCCAGCAATTTGAGCTCATCCTTATTCTCCGCATAATAGGCGATGCCAAAATAACCGAGTGCCCCCTTGTCGGCCACCACGCCCCGCACCAAGGCATTGTCGTTCTCGCTCGCCGTGTAATCAGGACGACTTGCCCGCGCTTCGCCACAAATCACTTCGGTGAAATAATCAAACGTGCCCGAATCGGTCCCAGGCCCGTAGAGCTTGAGTTCTTCATCAGGCCAATCAGGATTCACGTCGCTCCATTTGGTGACCGT
>JBGTMM010000178.1:0-1878 GCA_041743635.1 Bythopirellula sp. | reverse complement strand
AGAAGGGGATCGATGCCGACGCGATTGCCGGAAGTGCCGTTGAAAATGTTGCCCGTAGTGCTGGGATCTTGAATGATGATGAACTGCGCGGAATCGACGTTTTCCGAAATTTCAAAAGTCTCGGTTCCCGTCCCAACGAGGTTTCCCGCAATGATCGTGTTCTTGAGAAATTCGTTGCCGCCGGCATGGATCCCGCCGCCGCCACCCGTTCCGTTGCCGTCGGCATCGGCGCGATTCTGGGCGATGGTGGAATTGTAGATGCTCAGTTCGCTCTCACCATTGACATCGTCATTGAAAATGCCGCCGCCGCTCAGGTTCGCGCGATTGTTGGAGATGGTTCCTTGAATAATCGTGGTCCGGCCGATGTCGTCGGCCGCCAATGCCAATCCACCCCCGTTTCCCTTCGCGAAGTTGTCGGCAATGGTGACGTTACGAAGGCCCAACACGCCGCCGAATCGATTGCCGATGCCGCCAGCGTCTCCGTCGGAGGAATTGTCGCGAACGACAGTTTGCTCGAGGTGCGCCTGTCCGGAATTCGAGACCGCGCCGCCGTAGACCGAGCCATGGTTGTCCCTGAAGACGGAACCAATTGAAAATGCACTGCCAAAGTTCACCAGCGCCCCTCCGTCGCCAGCCTCATTATTCGACAACACCGAATGGTGAACCGTGAGCAACGCCCCCGAATTGTTATAGATCGCGCCGCCGCGATTACTTGCGCCTTTGGCCGAGTTCGCGGTGAGCACGCAGCGGAGTAGAAATAAGTCGCCGCCGTTGAAGATCGCTCCGCCGCCCACCAGGCCGGAGGGAAAATCAGCCTTGCCATTAGTCAGCGTCAAATCCTCGAGTTGCACGACCGCGCCGGTCTCGATGGTAAACAACCGGAAGATAGGCGCGTTGGCAGCGACCGATCGCCGAATCGTCGTGCCGTTCCCAATGATCTTGATCCCTTCGGTCGATCGCAGCCGGAATTCGTTCTGCAACGTGATCGTCCCGACCGAAGGAGCGATCGTGATCGTATCCTGTTCGGTGTTTCCCTCCGCGAAATCGAGCGCGGCGCGGAGCGAGGTCGGCGAGCTGTCGGCGCTCGAAGTGACAGTGAAGTTGGCGCAGACGCTGCGATCTTCAAGCTGTTCGAAAATAGCTCGCCGAGGGCGAACTTTGAAGACGCGACGCATTTGGGGGCCTCGATGAAAGCGGTGCGGCGCGTCATGCGGTAAATGTGGACTACTTGCGATTCTATCTAGCCAGAGGAGGGGGCACAACAAAACAGCAGCGGATCGCCTCTATAATTGAGTGACTACTGCGAAGGAGCGCCAATGGATCGCATTCTGATGTGTCCGCCGGATGGGTACGGCGTGACGTACGTGATTAACCCGTGGATGGAAGGGCAGATCGGCCGCGTCGACTTGGCAAAGGCGCGGACCGAGTGGGAACGGCTGCATCAGGAAATTTCCGTGCGGGCACGGGTCGAGCATGTTTCGCCGCCGCGGATCGAAGACAATCTGCCCGACATGGTTTTCACGGCCAACGCCGGGCTGGTGCTCGAAGATGCGGCTGTTCTCGCGCAGTTTCGCTTTGCTGAACGGCAGGGGGAAGAAGATCGCTTCCGCACGTGGTTCGAAGCGGCGGGCAATCGCGTGATTACGCTGCCGCACGATCGGGCGTTTGAAGGCGAAGGAGATGCGCTCTTGCAGCCGGGCGAAGCGCTTTTGTGGTTGGGGCACGGCGTGCGATCGAGCGCGATGGTGAATTGTTTGCGTGCAATGCGCTGCAGCTCGGCGAGGATTTGCTCTTGAACGATTGCACGCTGCAATTGGAAGCGGCCCTTGCAGAAATCGGTTTGAATGTCGTTCGCTGTCCGGTGCCCAGTTATTTGCA
>JBGTMM010000177.1:0-4976 GCA_041743635.1 Bythopirellula sp. | reverse complement strand
AATGTTGGCCTTGCTTCAAAACTCGTAGTCTCCACAATTGTCAACCAGGCGGGGAGTGTCAATCAATCTTGTCCCGCCACGGTGAACACCCAAGACCTATTGCCATTATAATCGTGCCAGGCAGTAGATATGGCATTGATTCTGATCGCCCGTCTGCCAAGATTTGCGGGGATTGAACGAAGACAAGCTTAGGAACGTACCGAAGCTCGTCCGTTAAAGCGGGTACGACTGCAACCACCCGTCTTGCGTCAATATTTCAGGAGTGCTCACAATGCGTCGTTTGTTTAGCTTTCTCTCGGGAGTGCTGGCTGGTGGCGCCCTCATTTATTTCACCATGAATTTCCATCTGATTCATGCTCAAGACGGATTTCATCTGGTTCCCAAGGTGAACGCCCAATTGTCGAATACTTATGCCGACATTCGCGCTTACAAAGTTGCCGATTGGGCGCAACATGCCGATATTGCTGCCGCTTTGGTGAACGCCAACCGTCGAGACCTGCTCGATAACGCGATCAACGACACGCTCAACAACGGCATCGACCAGTTGCTCAACCGCGAAACACGCTAAGAGCCGCACGACCCTTCTGATTGGTCGGAATTTGAGCGGCTTGAAGCCCTGACGGCTTTCCTTTCGATGAACGAGAGGGAGAAGCCACCTGTTCTCATCGGGTATTGGCTCTCTGTAGTTACGAGCGACGGCGGAGGCGAATTTCGCATGTACCCGCCGTCCCGTGGACCAGCGACTCAAAGGACTTGGCCGTGGAACTCAATCGCAACCAATATTTCTTTTTGGGCGTCCTGATCATACTCATCGGACTGCAACTGCGCATGGTGAGCAGTTATATTTTGACAGACGAAGCGACACGCTTCCTTGCCGAACGCGCCAATAAGTCAACCTCTTCCGCCACGTTGGTTTCTTTTACCGGCGATCTGGGGGCACTTCCCAACAAAGTGATTGCACCGCCTGAGTGGCTAGGTTGGTGCTTGATTTCCGTGGGGTCGGTATTGGTCCTTCACAGCCTCGCGATGAAGAAACCAGGCAGTTAGAATTGTTTGCACTGCACACGCTTGAAAGTGGGACACCTTGTCATGAAATCAATAGTGATTCGCTCCGGCGTGGTGTTGGCGGCCATGATGCTCGTTTGTTTTGCGATGGCACTACGCGCTGAAGAAAGTCTTAACGCTGCTGACCGATTTCGGTCAGCCACGGGCCCACGCGAGAACATCCAAGACAATGCCAAGCGACGGTTGCGCGAGGGTACTTTGCTCACAAACCAGGCCGGCCACTTTCGCCAGGACGGGGATGGAGCAGTATTTGTCACCGAAGAGAAGTTGGAAATCGCTGCTCTTCCGAACCTGAATCTCGAACGGGTTGTGCGAACTCTCAAGGGTTCCGACGAAGCCGAGAGTATTCGCTGGAGCGTTAATGGCGTGGTGACCGAGTTTAACGGTCGCAATTTTTTGCTGATCAGCCGCGCGGTTTATAAATCGGCTTCACCGCCGCCGGTACCGGAACAGATTCTCAATTAACGCCCCCCCTAGGGTAGCCTTCATGGCATGTACCATCGGCTGGAAGCCGACAGTACGAAGTTTCGGCTTCCTTGACACGCCCCTCGGGCTGGATATGATCGCAGTAGCGGTAGAATATTTCTAGTCGCTAGATTTCTTGGCTAGTCCGGTATTCATTTCTATTTCATTCGAAAAGCGTATGGCTATGTTGCGACGACTGGAAGTGGCAGAATCGGCTCAAGTGAGCGTGGTGAAATTCAAAGATCAAAAGATCATCGATCCCGAAGCAATTCAAGAGCTCGGCGACGAGCTTTTCACTTTGGTCGAGAAGGATAATCGCCAGAAGATCGTGCTGAACTTTGCCAACGTCGAATTCCTTTCGTCCGCAGCCTTGGGCAAGCTGATCACTTTTGAGAAGAAGACCAAGAAGAATGGGGCCAAGCTGATCTTGTCCAACATTGCTCCCGAGATTTTCCAGGTGTTTGCGATTACAAACTTGGACAAATTGTTCACGATCAAGGATAATGAAGCAGACGCCCTCGCCGTCCTGTGAACCGCGGCACTGCAAGCTGCGAAGAGTCGGGGGCAATTCGGGCTATCCTGGACCGGGAGCTCATTGGTTCGGACAATAGGTCGGTTGCGCAGGGTTTAGCAGCGATGACGGCCTCGATGAAATTTTTCCCTCTCCAGAAGATTTCGCCGAGCAGATGCGCATGACCACTTCCAGCAACCCGGTGACAATAACGCGAGTGTTGCCTAGCACTCTTACGGCCTATTTCGATCTTGTTCAAGAAGTGCTCTCCACGCTGGAAAATTTTGGTTGGGGCAAGGAGCATCTATTCGGCATCAACATGGCCTTGGAGGAAGCGCTGAGCAACGCGGTGCGTCACGGCAACAAGCATGATACCAACAAGCAGGTCTACGTCGACTGCGAACTTTCTCCACGTCGCTTTTTCATAAAAATTCGCGACGAAGGAGCGGGCTACAACCCGTGCAACGTGCCAGACTGCTGTGCGGACGAGAATCTCGACGTCCCAGGCGGCCGCGGCTTAGCCCTCATGCGGGCTTACATGAGCCGGGTCGAACTCGTTGATAACGGCACCTGCGTAATCATGGAAAAGGTGCTCGATTAATTCTCACGCGAGCTACAACCAGCGTGGTCGCCGCCTCGATCAGTACAAACTTAACTTTTTACACTTTTTCGCGATCTCAGCGGCTCTTGTTCCTGGGAATAGTGTCCGATATTATGGAAGTTTGCCGCGTAGTCGCGGACATTCCCTGGTAGCTCAGTTGGTAGAGCAAGCGGCTGTTAACCGCTGGGTCGTAGGTTCGAGTCCTACCCGGGGAGCTTTTTCACTGGTGACGCCGATAGGTAGAGCAAGCCCGTAAGGCGGTTCAACCACTATGTCTGCCACTCGTCCTACTCGCATTCGGCTTCCTGAACACGCGGATACAGGGGGGCAACATAATACTCGACCTCTGACCGCGGAAGAATTGCGCTTGCGGGAAGCCCACGAACGGACCGCCAATTGGCAGCGCTGGGGCTCGTATCTGGCCGAACGACAGTGGGGCACAGTCCGCGAAGATTACTCGGAAGATGGCGAGTGCTGGGATTACTTCACGCACGAACAAGCCCGCAGCCGTGCTTATCGCTGGGGAGAAGACGGACTGCTGGGCATTTGCGACCGCGAGTGCCGGCTCTGTTTTGGACTCGCGCTTTGGAATGGCCAGGATCCGATATTAAAGGAAAGGCTGTTTGGTCTCACCGGGCCACAAGGCAATCATGGTGAGGATGTCAAAGAATGCTATTACTATCTCGATGCGGCGCCAACGCATTCCTACATGAAGTCGCTTTACAAGTATCCACAAGCGGAGTTTCCTTACCAGCGGCTCGTGGATGAAAATGGTCGGCGCGGCAAACACGAACTGGAATTCGAACTGGCCGACACGGGCGTGTTTCACGAGAATCGTTACTTCGACGTGACCGCCGAGTATGCCAAGGCTGCTCCGAACGACATTCTCATGCGTATCACGGTGGCCAATCGAGGCCCCGAGACGGCGACGCTCCATCTGCTGCCGACTTTGTGGTTTCGCAACAGCTGGTCGTGGGGCTGCACGCATGAAGGGTGCGAAGTGAAGCCGCGCATCGAAGCCGATGGCCTGGGCGGCGTTGTCGCGCGACATGCGACACTCGGCAAGTTCCGCATGCTGGTCGACAAGCTTCCCAATCGCACTCCTCCCCAGCTTTTGTTCACGGAGAATGAAACGAATACCGAGCGGCTTTATGGAATTGCCAATTCGTCGCCACACACGAAGGATGCCTTTCACGACTACGTGATTCACGGCCAAGAACATGCCGTGAATCCGCATGGTCACGGCACAAAAGCCGCATGGCATTACATTTTAGACGTACCGGCGGGGGAAGAAACCATCATTCAACTGCGGCTTGTCACAGAGGCAGAATCGGCGGGTAGAGCCTTCGGTGAGGAATTTGAAGACACGTTTGCACGGCGCGCGCGGGAGGCCGATGAGTTTTATGCCGCGCGGATTGTCGGTCAGGAGCGTCTCTCAGAAGAAGAACGCTGGGTGGCCCGCCAAGCTTACGCGGGATTGTTGTTCACCAAGCAGTTTTACCACCTGGTTGTAAAAAGCTGGCTTAGCGGCGACCCCGACCAGCCGCCGCCTCCCGCGAGTCGCCAGAGCGGCCGCAATCACGAATGGACCCATCTGTTCAATCGGGACATCATTTCCATGCCCGACAAATGGGAATATCCGTGGTACGCGGCATGGGACCTGGCCTTTCACATGCTGCCGACGGCCCAGGTGGATGGCGAATTCGCGAAAGAGCAATTGCTGCTTTTTTTGCGAGAATGGTTCATGCACCCTAACGGCCAGATTCCGGCTTACGAATTTGCCTTTGGCGACGTGAATCCTCCCGTCCACGCATGGGCGTGTTGGCGGGTTTACAAAATGACGGGCACCAAGGGAAAACGCGACCGTTTGTTTTTACGGCGCGCTTTTCACAAGCTACTGATCAACTTCACTTGGTGGGTCAACCGCAAAGACCCACAGGGCAACAACTTATTCTCAGGTGGATTCTTGGGGCTCGACAACATCGGCGTGTTTGACCGTTCCAAGCCACTGCCGACGGGTGGGCATCTTGAACAAGCCGACGGCACCGCCTGGATGGCCTTTTATTGTTCGACGATGCTCGCAATGGCGTTGGAGCTTGCCTCCGATGACGCGGCTTACGAAGACATCGCCTCGAAGTTCTTCGAGCATTTCATCGCAATTACCGACGCCATGAACCATCTCGGCGGGACGGGCTTATGGGATGAGCAGGACGGTTTCTATTACGACGTGCTCAAAGCGAACAACACCGCGCTGCCGTTGCGTATCCGTTCGATGGTCGGTTTGATCCCGCTGTATGCCGTCGAAGTGCTGGAGAAAGATGTCATCGACCGACT
>JBGTMM010000176.1:0-2162 GCA_041743635.1 Bythopirellula sp. | reverse complement strand
TCTCGGGGCGAATCCTCAGCACCCGTTCCATGAATGGCGACGGCAGATCGAACTCGAAGTACTCGGCGACGTGTTCTTCCAAAATGCTGGGGGCGAATGGACGGAATTTCTCGCGAAACTTGATCTTCAAATTGATGATGTCCCGCATGTCCGCCCGCCGCGAGACGACGCTAAGCCACGTCACGTGAGTCTGTAGTCCGTTGCCGCGCAAGCGGTTTCGCCGGGTTGCCTGCCACAATCGCGGCATCTCCGACGTCTTTCGTAACAACGCTACCCGCCGCCACAATTGCATTCGCGCCGATTTTATTTCCTGCCAAAATCAGCGAGCCGGCGCCTAGCCATGCGCCGTCATGGATTTGCACGCTTCGCGTGATAAGATCGAATGATCGCTCCCGGTAATCATGGCTGCCGGTACAGATGTAAACTCGTTGCGAAATGCATACGTGATGGCCGATCTGCACGTCGGCCAAGTTGTCGATCCATGCTTCCTGTCCAATCCAGCAATGGTCGCCTAACGACAAACGCCACGGGTATTTGATTCGCACTTGCGGTTTGATGACAACTCCCTTGCCGAGTCGCGCACCGAACAATCGCAACAACCAGCATTTCAGCTTGCTCGCCGGAAACCAGCCACTTTCAAACACCAAGAGGCTAACAACGTACCAAAGGCAGCGCGTCATCAGACCGCGCCCGGGCCGATAGCCACGATTGCTGTAACTGGCGAGATCCGCCCACGCTCGATGGGAGGCGTCTGA
This sequence comes from Bythopirellula sp., assembly GCA_041743635.1. Classification (GTDB taxonomy): domain Bacteria; phylum Planctomycetota; class Planctomycetia; order Pirellulales; family Lacipirellulaceae; genus Bythopirellula. The sequence continues at coordinate 1,407 of JBGTMM010000176.1, read as the reverse complement.
CGCTCCGTGAAAGGCGTTTATGCCGAATACGTTCATGTCGTTGCCGGATCAAATGCAGGACAAGGGAAAGGCTGTGTACGGGTGCGGCTGGCGAAATCCAAGCGAAACGTTAGCAAGTCTGTTGCCACCGGTCAAAGCCAACTTTGCGATGGGGGAAACGTGGAAACTTCGGCGATCTGTGAAGAACAGAAGGACGGCAATGAAAGCGTGAACTGTGAACGAACGTTGATCGGAAAGTTGCCCAAGTCGCTAGCATTGCAAGCCAAGTTCCCATCAACGCCCCAACGCCTGCGAACGGACCATTTGACCGTGACAGGGGTCCGGTGTGCTTGTATACTCGTCGCTCGCGGAATTCGTTCATGGTCTCAGTATTTCAGCAAGCTCAGAAAACGCAGTCCTTAATCAACGTGAGGTGACAAAATGCACGTAGTGCTGGCCAACGTCACCAATGGAGGTTTAAGTGGCGGAAGCCAAAAATATCTGGAGAAAATGTGTCCGCTGATACTTGGCGACGAGCGCATTGGCCGGCTCGATGTTTACGTTCCGCCAGACTTCGTAGGATCGCTGGGCCGGCGGCTAGGGATAGCAGCCCGCTCGTGGCCAAGGAACGATGTGTGGCGTGGGTTTTCGCAACTGCGACGCGAGATTCGAGAGTTGCGCCCCGACGTGGTGTTGATCCCCGCGGCCCGTTGGCTCGATTGCGGGGAAATACCGACCGTGGTCATGGTACGAAACGAGGAGCCGCTCATTTGGTCGTATGGTGGGAATCCCTGGACGGAAATGTTACGGAACCTTCTCCGCGCGCAGGCAGCCCGCCGGGCGTGTCGGCGAGCCACGAGGGTGATTGCCGTGTCGCGATTTATGCGTGATTCTTTGGTCGCGGAATGGCGTGTGCCAAGAGATAACGTTTCGGTTATTTACCATGGTGCGGAAAGTGCCGCGACACCAAGCGCGATCCAGCCGCCGGCGTCGCTGGAGGCGAGCACCAGCGAAGCATTCTTATTCACCGCCGGATCGATTCGTCCGAATCGTGGTTTGGAAGACGCGATCAATGCATTGGCCTTACTACACGCCGCCGGAAGTCGCATTAAGCTCACCATCGCCGGGGCAACCACTCCAGGAATGGAGTCCTATGAGCGTCGCATGGTAGGGCTGGCGGCACGCCTGGGACTTAACCGTCACGTCCTCTGGCTCGGGCAACTGAATGCCGGCCAGATGGCGTGGTGCTTCACCAATGCAGCGGCGTTCTTGATGACCAGCCGTGCGGAGGCCTGCCCGAATACTGTGTTAGAGGCCATGCACTACGGCTGCTTGTCGGTATCAACCGACCAGCAGCCGATGCCTGAACTCTACGGCCCGGCAGCCTACTATTATCGTGCCGGGAATGCGGAAAGCCTGGCGCGGGCA
>JBGTMM010000175.1:0-3474 GCA_041743635.1 Bythopirellula sp. | reverse complement strand
CCGATGGCCTGATCGTACTTGCGGCATTCCATCACCGTCGAGTCGTCGTCAAAGGCCACGCGCCAGAACATGGTGTTGCCCGACAGGACGACAACGTTTCCGCCGCGTGTCAGGAAGCGATCAACGCCCTCATAGGCCTCGATTGACCAGTATTCGCTGTGACCGTTTATCAGCAGCACCTGGTAGCCGTTCAGCAAATCGGGATCGCGATGCAGATCGAGGTCGGTGATCACGTCGTAGTCGTATTCGTTTTTTTCAAGCCAAATATGCGCGTGCCGCTCGCCGCGCATCAAATGGCTGTAACCCACGCCGGGAGGGCTGTAGACCACATTGGGTGCGGCGACCGGCCAGGGCATCCGCAAGCCCACCTGATAGCTCGGCTGGCCCGCCGCATGATCTCGATAGCAGCAGTAGGCTGGTGCCAGCGGGTGGCCGTTCTCAAAACCGCTTGTTCCCCATAATTGTTCGCCTGTGCGATCGACGGCGAAAGGCGTGGCGCTGTAGGCCTGCCAAGTATTGCTTGAACAAAGTACGACGATCGGCGCCCGCGGCCTCTGCTGTGCCTTGCGGACAACGAACGTCATGTCGTACACCTGCGACGTGCCGTCGCGTTCGAAGTGAAAGCGACCGACATAAATACCCGAGCGCGCGTCGAGAGGCACCTCCCATGAATGGCTCGTGGACCAGCGGCAATCGTACAGGTCGTCGGCGGCGAGTCGCAGCGCGTGGCCGCGGCGCGGATCGGTCGTCGGGCTGTAGTCGCCGAAGCGCAGAACTGATGCGGCGTCAAAGCTTGGTCCGCCGATCATCCAGGTGCCGCAATTGATGATTCGCCCCGCGCGCTTGAATTTGCTGATATCGCGCACTTGCTGTCCGCGTTCCTCGTCCAGCGGCCAGTGGGCCAAGAGCTTTTCGGCTGAAGGTGGCTCGAGACCCCGCGTGCGAAAGCGCAGGCCGACTTCGTCGGCTCCTAGTGCGCGATCGTAAATGACCGGCATGGCCAGATCGCCTTCGAGGAACAGATCGCTACGACCGGCGACGGCAGCCGCGCCCAGCCGCAATGCGGCACTTCCCCCGTGTACGGGACGACCGTAGTCCCAAGTGCCAGCAAGCTGACCATTAACCCACAATGACTTTCGCATGCCGTCCCAAGTACCGACCACGTGGGCCCACGTGCGTAGCGAGAGCTTCGGTCCGCGGTGGAGCTTGGCCTCATCGAAGCGATCACCGTCGCCCAGATAGAAGACTGCGCGGCCTTGTTCATCGATTCCCAATCCGAATCCCGCGGAACCTTGCACGTCGAGTTGCGTGATCAATCCCTGACGAGCGTCGATTCGCCACGGGCGTACCCAGCACTCCAACGACAATGCGGCAAGAGGTTCATCGGCAGCCAGTCCGCTGGTAACGTGGATGTACGAGCCCGGATGAATCGATTGAGTGGCCTTTGGCGAGGCAGCGAATGCATGCAGTTGCTCGTCGACTGCAGGGTTGGCCGGATCGTGGCCTAATCGACAGATGACAAGTCGATAGGGCTCCGTGCTGCTCACGCGAAAATGAATCGTATCTCCGGAGCTCACGCTCCTCTCGGCGTACGCATGCAAGCCGGGGTTAACAATTTCACGGTGTAGTGGCAGATTGGCCAGCTCGGTATCGGCGGCCGCGGCGGTCGAGTCGGCGGCCCGCGCGGCCCACTGGCCGATACTGGTCGCCCCCAACACTCCGGCGGCGGAAACCTTCAAGAATTCACGTCGCTCGTCACGGCTCATGGCGTATCTCCAACGAATGGCGCGGGGACCGATGTCGCACGAGCGATTTCTTTATTCGACATCTCCGAACTGTAGTCAGCTTGGAACCGATCCAGGCTCCAAATGTAGCCCATTGTATCAAGCTGCGCCACCGTGTCTCACGCGTGGGGGATTCTTCTCATGCTTGTTCACCGCGACCCCTATCTCGTGGGTTTTCCATGCGGGAGTCATAGCCTCCAAGGCACTCCAAGAAATCGTGGTTATTTGGCGAGTGTCACGCGTTGACGACTTGTTGACGCAGGCTGCTTGTTCCTTGCGCCGCCCTGATTGCTTCCGGACGAGCGACCGATTGGCCGGGAGGGATTCGCACCCACTGGAGATCGCCGACTTGAACGGCGTACTGGGTTAATGACCAGTGTCGCACGTTAACGAGTTCTTGGCACTCGCTATGCAATATCGCGGCGCCGCAGACGAAGCCCAGCTGCTCAATCATTCAAAGCAACAGCGCTGCTTCGGCGACCAAGCCCGGACCAAACCCCAGCATTACGCATGGCGCGGAAGCGCCTTGGTCGAGCAAAGATTCCAAGATAAAGAGTACCGTTGCAGAGGACATATTGCCAAATTCGCAGAGCACGTCACGCGATACTTGGATCTGGTCGGAATTTATCCCCATCGCCATCTCCACGGCTTCCAGAATCTTCGGCCCGCCGGGATGGACTGCCCAGGATTGCACGTCATTGACGCTCAAATTGTTTTCCGCCAACCACGCTGTAAGCCATGCAGATAGGTGCTCTTGGATGAGCTCCGGCAAGCGGGACGAAATCGTCATTGCGAAGCCGTGATTCTCGATGTTCCACGTCATGATCTCGGCGGTATTTGGAAACAGACACGAACCGGTAGCCGCTAGACGCCATCGACCCAGCGCTGGACTTAAAGACGTGTCCTGCTCGGCGCCGAGCACGACCGCGCCAGCGCCGTCGGCAAATAGTGCGTTTCCGAGCATTCGTTCACTGTTCCAATGAAAGCAATAGTGCAAACTACAAAGCTCGACCGCACAGAGCAGAATTCGCGCTCGTGAATCGGTATGTCCTAATCCGTGAGCGACACGAAGTCCATTGATCGCCCCATGGCATCCCATATAACCAACTTGGATTCGTTGCGTCGAGGGACGAAGGTGCATTTCACGAATCAAACCACTATCGATTCCCGGCGCGGTGAATCCCGTGCATGATACGGTTACGACATGCGTTATCGCGTCGGCCGCAATTGCTGCTCGAGCTAACGCCTCACTCGAAGCTTGGAGCGCCAATGGCAGCGCATGCTGTTCATATAGGGCCATTCTCTCTTGAGTGCTAGGGCCGACATGTGGTGTAGGGATTTCCGTCGGCTGCCTTACTGGTGCCCAACGAAAGGCCTCGGTGGAAGGGAGGCTGGTGTGGCGATTTTTGACCCCCGACTTTCTATAAAGCGCACTTGCCAATCGCGACTGCCGCTCATCGACGCAGCAGATCCGTTGGGCCATAGCGAGCGCTTCGCTTTGACTCAGTTGGTGACTCGGTGTTGCAGTAGCAACGGCCATAATTGATACGCGCATGGCATTTGCTCGTTGGCTTGAGGGCGGCTCGACTAAAGTTCGCGTGGTGAACTCAACGCAAGTGGTCCAACTGCCGAACTACGGGGCGGGCAAGATTCGGAGCTCGACGCAGACCCCATAACGCAACACTTCGAA
>JBGTMM010000174.1:0-3063 GCA_041743635.1 Bythopirellula sp. | reverse complement strand
ACTGCGATTTGAAAGCCGCGAGCGATCCGCCCGCGACGTTCCATGATATTCCGCCAACCAGCGAACGATCGACGCCTCCCACCATGCGCGGGACGCTGTCCCAGCGCAGTCCACCGTTCATTCCGATGGGGGGGATGTCGCCGCCGGTGTTATAGATGAAAGCTTGTGTCGTTGCCGCGCCGAAGTTATTAACAGCCAAAGACAAACCGATGACGACCAGATGAGCGATACGCATGCGTGTTTCACAACCTGCAACCGGCCGAATGGCAAACACCAAGTCAAATATCAATCATTGCGAATAGCGATTTAAAGCGAAAAACACGGACCTCCCAGGCCACCAACAACTCAGGGCTGTCACCAGCAGTAATGTTGTGCTCGCCGGCTCCGGCACGGCGGTGCTCGACGCCCTGAGTGGACCACCTCCATACATGGCTTGCCAAGCGGCGAGGTCGCCCGCGCTAAAGGGAGTCGGCGAACCACCCCGCTGCCACAGTAAAAAATCGCGGCCATCGACATCGCCATCGTTGTCGAAATCGCCCGCCGAGGGGCCCAAGAACCAAGGTTGCGTACTGGGATCCGACAAAAAGAAATTTAGCAATGCGGCACCCACTTTCGTGCGCCCTTCAGTAGCGGGATGCGTGCCGTCGTCGCTGAAATCGGTAGGTTCCCAAGTGAGACCATCGCTGCGGGGATTAAGCCCGTCGGCCCACATGTACGGACCCCACGCCAGCCAGGGGGCCGTGCCATTGAGATAATCGAGGTCGCCGGCGAGTGGGTCTATCCCGCCGCCATTCATCTGATTAATTTGGGCCTCGATCAGCCATTTAACCGCCAGGCCCGACTCGTAGGCATACGGCTCGGGATTAAGACCCCCCGTCGCGTAACCGGCGTAGATGCGGCTCGAAAAAAATGCCTGCCCCATGTTGGGATAACGGACTTTCAGCGACCGGGCGATGTCGCCCATCTGCTCAACCAGCACATAGGCGTCGGCGCCAACGGCGGGGAGCGAGATATCGGGACCGGGATTGGCGACTTTAACCCATGCCGCTCCCACTTGCAATTCGCTAAGGCCTTGGAAGGCGAGTTGCACGTCGCGTATGCGGTCGTAGTCTGAATCGGTGGGCGAATCCCAGAATGCCGCGCTGCTGCCCCCCTTGGCACCGTTGACAAAGACTAATGCATCATGATCGACCGACGGGTGGGCCGTCGACTGTCCCACAAAGGAATAGGAGGAGCAGCCGAGTGCGGTTATCTCGCCGCAGAACTCCTGTGTGGTGTTCGAGATGCCGATCGAAACCAGCGCGTTCTTGCCCTGTGGGTCGAAGACGCCGAGCGTGTCTCGCGGTACGATTGCCGCGGCACTGGTCAGGCCGGCTGCGGCGTGAGAGGCCGGCATCTCATTGGAACCCCCTGGGTAAAGCCCGCCCTGAAATTGGTCGAGGTACAACGCTGTCCCCAAATCATTGAGTGGTGTCAAAGGCGATGCCAAGCCAGCACTCGTTAAGGCAGCCAATCCAAGCAATGAACAAAATCCACAAACAAAGAATTGTCGGGTCATGATCGCTAATGCGGAGAGTAAATAAAAAGGAAGCCCTAAGCTCTTTAACTCCGCATCGGCCCAATCGGACCGGCAATTTTTCTTATTGATTAGCCGAATGTTGGAAAGGGGCCACGAACAGAGGCAATAATTGCCCAAAAGGACGGCCCAAGATTTCAGCAATTATTGCGGCCACCGCCGTGATACGGCAACACCCCAGATTGCGGCGAAGACCAAGATCATACTTGTCGGCTCCGGCACGGCGCTGCTCGACGCCGTAAGTGGAGGAAAGCCGTTGTTAGCTTGCCAAGCGGCAAGGTCACCCGAGCTGAATGGAGTGGGAGAACCACCTCGCTGCCATAACAAAAAATCGCGGCCATCGACGTCGCCGTCGTTGTCGAAGTCACCGTCGACTGCCGAACTGATCTCCGTGTAAAGCACCACATCGTTGCCGTCGCCGCCGGCGTAGGTAATGTACAGGTCAGTGCCGCCAAAAGTGCCTACTAAGGCATCCTCTGTCAAGCCGATAAATGCCCCGGTAAGCGTCCCGCCGACATCGATGATTTGGAACTCATCTCCTAACGCCGGCATAAAGTCGTCGATCAAGCTCACAGCGAGCGTGCCACCCAGCGAGAGGCTATCCGTCACGTTCACCTGGTCGTGCTCGCTGCCGGGCGTTGTGCCGCCGATTTCAATCGCCAAGACCGGGGCGCCGATGATGCTCGTGTTGGCGAATTGGAGCGATTGGGCAGTCACGATCCCGGGGCTATTGCCGGGCTCGAACACGCCGCCCCGATTGACGTTCACCAGGCCGTAGCTGCCCGAGCCTGTGGCCAGCGAACCGAAATTGACGTTCACCGTGCCGTTGATGCTTCCGTCGTTTACCAGCAGCGCGCCGTTAAGGTCGAGCTCGCTGCCCAACAGCAAATTGATTTCGCCGCCGGGGTTCACCGTCGTGCGGCTGCCACCCCCGCTAGCAAGATTGCCGGGCATGTGCCGGAGGTTGCCGCCGGCGTTAACCGTGATCTGACCGTTGTTGGTGAAGTCCCGCGTGCTGACCAATTGATTGACAATCATGTGGCCGCTCGTGGCATTAACGCCGCCGTCGAAGAACAGGAATTCGTTGCTCGTCAGGCGGCCTCCGTTGGTGACGTTGGTGAAGATCGCATAGCCGTCCTGAACCACATAAGCGCTGTTTTGGATCGTAACGCCATTGAAGATCGTGTCGTCGAGGCCGCTAGAGACGATCGTGTGAGTTCCCGTGCCTGGCAGATCGCCGCGCAAGATTCCGCCGTTGACGGTAGCTTCGACGTATTCCACGTCACCCCCACTCGCGCGGATGGCGCTGGTGCCGCTCAAGTTGACTGTGCTGCCATCGAACCGGAGTGTGCCGCCCGGCGTCGCGGCAAGGAGCGACGCATTGAGCGAGCCTTGCAGAATCATCTGCCCGCCGCTGGCGACGAAGCTGCCGGTGAACGCGGAGGCGTTAGGCAGCGTCGTGGCACCCTCGCCGGTTTTCGTGATCG
>JBGTMM010000173.1:0-6789 GCA_041743635.1 Bythopirellula sp. | reverse complement strand
GACAAGCGGATGGGCATTGAGGGTTACAGTGAGAGCCGCTGGATTTTGCTCGATTACGGGACGGTGGTCATTCATCTGTTCGACGAAGAAACGCGCGAGTTTTACGCGCTCGAGCAATTCTGGGGTTCAGCCCAGCGCGTGCCGCTGCCGTTTATCAGTAACCCGCCCGAATCTTCGCCGCCTCACTGATGAATATTCAGGCCGAACTTCGCCGCCACTTTCGCCAGTCGCTTGTGGCACTCGATCCCGCCGCCGGCCAATTCGCGGAGATGGTGCTCCCCAGCCAGGACGCCAGGTTCGGCGATTACCAAGCTAACTGTGCGATGCCGTTGGGGAAACAACTCGGCAAGCCTCCCCGCGAGATTGCCGAGCAGTTGGTCGCTGCGCTGGAACTTGCCGACATCTGCGAGCCGCCCCAAATCGCGGGACCGGGATTCGTTAACTTGCGGCTCAAGACCGAGTTTCTCGTTGAGCAATTGCAGCAGATGCTCGGCGATGACGAGCAATTGGGCGTTACGCCGCAAGCGGAATCAAAAACCATCGTGCTCGATTATTCCGGGCCGAACGTCGCCAAGCCGATGCACGTGGGACACATTCGCTCGACCGTCATTGGCGCGGCCCTGTATCGCGTGCTCAAGGAATTGGGCCACCGCGTGATTAGCGATAATCACATCGGCGATTGGGGCACGCACTTCGGCATGATCATCTACGGCTACAAGCACTTTGTCGACGAGGCGGCATTGACCAAGCAGCCGGTCGCCGAATTGAGTCGGCTTTATCGCCTGGTAAATCAACTTGTCGAATATCACGAGACCAAGGAAAACAAACTTCCCGCGGTTGAAACGCAAATCGTGGACGAAGCCCATCGACTGGAGAATCTGCACGACGGCACGGAAGTCGAAGACCCCAAGAAACGTAAAGAACACGACAAAAAGCTGCAGCAGGCGGAGAATCAGCTAGCCGCGCTCCGCGAGTCGCTCTCCGAGTTGCGCAAGAAACTGGCGGTCGTGGATGATGATGCCGAGCTTACGCGGTTGGCTGCCGAACACGCCGCGATTGGTTCGGCGGTACTGGCTGAAACCGCTGCGCTTCATGCGGGTGATAAAACAAACCGGGAATTGTGGGAACGCTTTCTCCCAGCGTGCTTGGAAAGCAACAACCGCATTTACCGACGGCTGGGCGTGACGTTTGACCGCGCACTTGGCGAAAGTTTTTACGAAGATCGTTTGGCGGGTGTGGTCGAGGACCTCATGAAACACGGTTTTGTCACCGTAAGCGAGGGTGCCAAGTGCGTGTTCCTGGCGGGAATCGACGCCCCGTTCATCGTGCAGAAAAAGGATGGGGCGTTTCTCTACGCCACGACCGATTTGGCTACGATTCAATATCGCGTGAAAGAATGGTCGCCGGACGCGATTCTCTACGTGGTCGACCATCGCCAGTCGCTCCATTTCGAGCAGCTTTTCGCGACCGCACGGTTGTGGGGTTACGACAAGATCGAACTGGAGCATATCGGCTTTGGCACGGTGCTGGGCGAAGATGGTCGGCCCTACAAAACGCGCTCCGGCACGGCGGTCGGCCTCGATGGTTTGCTCGACGAAGCGGTGGAACGGGCCCATGCGATTGTTTCAGCCAATGACGACGCGCGGGCTCAGCCACTCTTGTCCGCCGAGGAGCGGCAACAAGTGGCCGAGCGCGTCGGGATCGGGGCGATCAAATACGCCGACCTCGTGCATAATCGCACGAGCGATTACGTGTTCAGCTACGACAAAATGCTCGCCATGCAGGGGAACACCGCCGCGTACATGCAGTACAGCTACGCCCGGGTGCGGAGCATTTTTGCCAAGGGCGGAGTCGATGTGGCTGCTTTGCGACAGCGTGGCGGCAAGCTGCAAATCGACGAGCCCGCCGAGCGTGCGCTGGCACTGTCACTCTTGCAACTGAGCGAAGCGCTGGAACGCGTCGCCGCCGAGTATCGCCCCAATCACCTCACGGCGTACTTGTTTGATCTAGCGAGCAAGTATTCCGCGTTCTTCGAGAATTGCCCCGTTCTGAAAGCGGAGAGCGACGAGATTTGCACGAGTCGCTTGCTGCTCTGCGATCTGACGGCCCGCACGCTCGCCCACGGCTTGCACCTGTTGGGCATCGAAACCGTCGAGCGGATGTAACTCTTCTATATAGCCGAACCATCCTGGTTCGGTCGCATCCTGGTGGACGCTAATTTTCTTTCGGCCGCAGTTCACCTCCGGAGTCCGACCGTGCTCCGCCAGGCCAGGGGCCGACGTCGGAGCGCTCGGCCCATGCTTCCCACGCTGCGATCAGTTCGTTGGCCAGCGCCGATTGCTCGTCGATGAGGTTGCGTTGCTCGGTGCGGTCGGCCTCGATGTCGTACAGCTCCCAGGGCTCTTTGAGTTTCATGACGGCCTTCCATTTACCGCGGCGTATCGCGCGGTTCCCCTCATGTTCCCAGAAAATCGGGTTCTCACGCTCCAACGACTTGCCAGCCAGAGCGGGACGGAGGCTCACCCCCTCCAGTGGTTGGATCGCATGACTCTTGTATTCGGTCGGGTACTTGGCGCCGGTGACGTCGACCACGGTCGCCATGACGTCGATCAAATGGCCGGGCTGTTTCTCGAGCGTGCCGTTTCGCTCGGTGGGAATTCCCACGGGCCAGTGGACGATCAGCGGCGTGGAAATGCCGCCTTCGTGCGTGAAGTGCTTATAGCGGCGCAAAGGGGTGTTGTTGAGCGTTGCCCAACTCTGGCCTAAGAAGACCTTTGAGCGTGGCCCGCCCGGGTTCTTGCCCTCGTAGATGCCGTTGGGGCCCGACTCGGCATTGCCGCCGTTGTCAGAAAGGAACAGGATGAGCGTGTTGTCCAAGGCGTCCTGCTCTTTAAGCCGTTTAACCAACTTGCCCACGTTCTGATCCACGCGGTCGATCATCGCGGCATAGATCGCCATGATGTGGTCAAACCGCTGCCGCTCCTCGTTGCTGAGCTTGTCCCATTCGGGTACGTCGGGCGGAATCTCGCTCAGCGGCCAAGCCGCATCAACAACGCCGAGCTCGATCTGTCGGCGATGCCGCGCCTCGCGAAGCTTTTCCCAGCCTTCCAGATATTTGCCGCGGTAACGCTTGATGTCCTCCGCCGGTGCCATCAGCGGGAAGTGCGGTGCACACTGGGCTAGATACAAAAAAAACGGTTTCTCGACTTCGAGCGCCTCGTCGATGAACTTTAGGCCCCAATCGGTCCACAGATCGGTGCTGTACCAGCGCTCGCCGAACAAGGGATCGTCCTTCATCTTCTTCTCGCCGTTAAGAAAGAGTTCCGAGCGGTAGGGTTGCTTGCGGAAGTAGATGCCGCCGGAGGGGGAATTCAACGAGCGGTCAAAGCCTTGCTCCCACGGCGGCGTGCCGTGCTGCTGTCCCAGATGCCACTTGCCGGTCATGCAGGTGAAATAGCCGGCTTGCTGCAGCACTTCGCCCATGGTGACGCAGTCGTCGCGAAGCCGGCCAGTGGTCCCTGGGGAACCTTCATGGACTTCGCTGTCCAGGTGGCCCAGGCCGGCCTGATGCGGGTAGAGGCCGGTCATGAGCGAGGCCCGCGTGGGGCTGCACCTGGCAGTGTTGTAGAACTGGGTGAACCGCACGCCGTTCTTCGCCAGCGCGTCGATATTGGGCGTCGGGATTTCGCTGCCGTAGCAACCGAGGTCGGAGAAGCCCATGTCGTCGACGAGGATGACGACAATGTTGGGCCGGTCGGCGGCGTTTGCTGCCGCGGCGGCGAATGATGCTTGCAGGAACAGCAGGATCGTGAGAATCGAAGGCCGGGACATCGTTGAGTTTTCCTCGGTGCGAGGTGGTGCGGGGAATTTATAAAGCCGCGACCGCCGGTCGCGCGATACGTAAAACCGCGACCAACGGTCGCGGCTTTATGGGCGGTTTTCAAATTTGCCAAAAACCATGCGGCCGGCGCTGGTTTGCAGCACGCTGGTCACGTTGGCGATGATATTTTGATTGACGTACTCGCGGCCTCCTTCGATGACGACCATCGTGCCATCCTCGAGATAGCCCACGCCTTGGCCCGGCTCTTCGCCGGCTTTGATGATGCGAACTTCGAGATGCTCGCCGGGGAGGAAAATCGGTTTGAGCGCGTTGGAGAGGTCGTTGAGATTGATAACCCCCACGGTGTGCAGCTTGGCCACCTTGTTGAGGTTGTAGTCGTTAGTCACAACTTTGCCTTCGAGGTGTTTGGCCAAAAGCACAAGCTTTTGATCAACCGACTGGCCGGCGAATTGGGGTAACTCGCGGTCGAAGATTTGCATATCGACCGTGGGATCAGATCGCAAACGATTGAGAATGTCGAGTCCCCGGCGCCCTCGGCCGCGGCGGAGGCGGTCGCTGGAATCGGCGATCCCTTGCAGTTCTGCCACGACAAATTGCGGCATGATGAGTTGGTTGTCGATGATGTGCGTCTCGACCACGTCTGCGATGCGGCCGTCGATCACGACGCTCGTGTCAAGCACATACGGCTTAAGCCCCTTGATTTCCTTGGCGAATTCGACATAGGGAATGATGAACCGAAAATCATCCTTGGTTTGCATGAGAATGCTGATGCACGTATAGCACATCACCATGCCCAAAATGACCGGCATCCATTGGGCAAGGAGGGTGCCGGACTTAGGAAGCATGGGGCTTAACGCAAGTTGCAGCACGTAGGTGAGCAGCAGTCCAATCAATAATCCAAAATAAACGGCCGTGATAGTGTCGAGCCGTTTGCGACCCGCGAGGACGTCGATGGCGATCACGCCCACGGCCAACAACACCAAGCCGCCAAACACGAGCCAAGGTATCAGGGCCGAGTCACGCGAGAGCTCGTCGGAACTGATAAGTTGAAAGCCGATACCTGCTGCCACCAGGACAAAAAAGCAGCGTAGAATCACCAGAGCCATATGTGTATCGGCAATGTTTCAGGATGATGGGTGCGCGGCGTTTTTGTGAGAACAATCGTCGTCGGCACAGGTCATTGATAATTTTTCCCGCACTTGATTCTAACATCTGGACCAAGATGAGTCAGCCCTGAAGCGAGCCAACTCGCAGCGTCTAGCCTCGTCGTTGTCCCAACGCGAAACGGTCGGTCATGCCGGCCAAATAGTCGCAAACGGAGCGTGAAACGCCATCTTCGGCCAAACGAGACTGAAATTTCGGCGGCAGACTTTTCGGATCGGCGGAGAAGCGGTCGAAAACCTCACGAATCGCCCGTTCGGCGACCGCTCGCTCGGCCAGCACGTTAGGGTGGCGATAAACGTGGTCAAACAGGAATCGTTCGAGTGACGATTTCTTCTCCATGATTTCGGCCGAGGGCACCACAAGCCTTTGTGACCAAGAAATCACTTGAGATACGCTGTTGATCTTGGCACTTGCCAGCCGCTCTCTGGTATTTTCCACGAGATCACTCACCAAGAACTCGATCAAGCGATGAATCACCGCCCGGCGCAGACGCTGCGAATCAAGTTCGTCATATCGAGCGCGGACTTCGCCCGCGGCTTGCTGCCAGAGCGGCACGCCCAGCAAGTCTTCGAGATCCAGCAATCCCAACTCGAGCGCATCGTCGGCATCGTGTGTGTCGTACGCAATGCTGTCCGCCGCGTCGACGACTTGAACTTCCAGGAGGGGTTGAAGTTCGCCGGCAGAACCATGGTTATTTGCACGAGTTTGCTGACCCGCCAGCACTTCTTGGGAAAGATTCAATCCGGGAAACTCGGGATAACGCGTTTCGAGCAACGTTGCGATGCGCAGCGCGTGCTGGTTGTGATTAAAACCGCCGCAATCGCGGCAACACTCGGCCAGCACCGCCTCGCCGGCGTGGCCGAAGGGGGGATGCCCGATGTCGTGCATCAAAGCCAAGGCTTCGACGAGGTCTTCATTCAAGCGTAATTCGCGGCCAATGGTGCGGGCAATCGAAGCCACTTCCAACGTGTGAGTGAGCCGCGAACGATGATAATCCCCCAGTTCACCGGTGAAAACTTGCGTCTTATGCGCCAAACGGCGAAACGCGCTGCTATGCACAATGCGATCGCGATCGCGTTGGAATGGTCCGCGATAAGGGTGCGATTGTTCGGGATGCTCGCGACCGGCCGTGTCGACGCTATGCATGGCATAGGGCGCAAGCAAGGCCGCTTCCCGCTCGATGGTGGACGCGGTGGCGAAAGTCTCACGAGCCATCCAGATACCTCGCTGGAGAGGAAAGCCCTGGGCTTTCGGGCGCCAGATTGCCCAAATTCAATGCTGCTCCAAATTCGGTTCTAGGGAAATTTAGGGTTACTGGACCAATGAAGCAATACCGGCAAGGTAGGTGGGCTGGTGCATTTTGAATCAGATTGCCATACTCTCACCCCTTAAGCCCAGTTTTTTTCAGAACCACGAATCAAACGAATTACACGAATCGAAGAAAATTAGGATTTGTTTATTCAACTAACAAACGGTGCAGGCGAGCTGATGAAATTCGCTATAGGCATTTGTCTTATTCGTGCTATTCGTAAGATTCGTGGTTAAAAAATTAGCGGACACAATCCATGCGATTTCGCGTGCAACTCGATATGTTCGCCGGACCTTTGGATCTGCTCTGGTACCTGGTGCGCAAGCAGGAACTCGACATCCTCGACATCCCCATCACGCGCGTCACCGAACAATATCTCGAACTGCTCACCGTTCTCGAAGTGATCGATGTGAATGCCGTCGGTGATTTTCTGGAGCTGGCCACGCGGCTCATGGAAATCAAATCGCGGCTGATG
>JBGTMM010000172.1:0-3697 GCA_041743635.1 Bythopirellula sp. | reverse complement strand
GCCGGGAAAAAGAAACTGCTTGCCTTCGCGAAACAAATCTTCGAGGGTCTTGTCGATCGCCCGCACGGTGCGATGGAAATAAACGGCGCGGAACAGTTCGCTGCGCGCTTGTCGGAAGCGAACCAACGCATTCACGCCCCGGGAATGAATTGTGAGTCCTTGCTCGCTGAAAAAGGTGTAACGCAAGAGCCGTTCCAAGTCGTAAACCCGCGTGCTATAGCCCGACATGTAGGCATCGCGCAGCACAAAGTCTATGTTGTCCACCGTGTACAACCCACAAAACAAGCTACGCAGCATGGCGAGCCAGCGGGGCTTGTCAGCGGCGTCGTTGCCCGTGGGGCGGGTGATGAGCCAGGCGATTTGCTCGGGATCAATCGTTTCACCAGCGGCCAGGTTGCCATTGGGGCGAGTCCGCACATTACCGAGCAGCGGTCCAAGCTCAAAGCGGATGATGTGTGAACCGAGCGTTTCGTGCGTCAGGCCGTAGTCGCGCAGGAAATGGGCATCGAAAAAATGGCCGAACGGTCCGTGCCCAACGTCATGCAAAAGGGCGGCCAGCCGGCATAAACATTCGACGTAGCCGCGGCTGGGAACGTCGGGGCAGACTTCTTGCAAGCTGGGATAAAGCGATTCGACAGCGCGGCTGGCCATGTGCATCGCCCCCACGACGTGTTGAAACCGCGTGTGCTCCGCCGACGGATAGACCCACCAAGCGGTCTGCAATTGGTGAATTTGTCGCAGTCGCTGCATCCAAGGGTGATCGAGCAGCACGCGCTCTGAGGTTTCGCCGTCGTCGACAATCGACACGAAGGGGATGTAGCCGTGAATCGGGTCGTGCAGCAAGCTTTGGCGGGAGATGTCTGTCATGCCGCGTATTGTGGCGCATCCGGCGGGAAGGCGGCAATGGGGCGTGTGATTCACTCTTCGCGATAGCGGTCGAGTGATTCCAAGCTCAGGACGACAACAATTCCAACCAGCGAAACAAGCCAAAGCACGCGGCAAACCGTGATAATGTGTCCCAGGACATTTGCCGCGCCGGCGTCTCCCATCGCCGCCAATAGTCCCGCGACCCAAGCGAGCACCACCGACAGAATGGGAAGTGCCAAGACGAGCACGAGCAAGGTCTTTAGGGCGGTCCGCAAGTTCACGGTCGAGGTCTCAAGGTGCTGGAGAGATGTCAGCGCAGTCCATGCAATCGGCAAAGTCCGCGGAAGATCAGCATTTTCCAAGCTGGAGCAAGCACCTGTCAATACACGCAGTGGCAGTCGTTTTCCCCGCAATTGTCCCACGGGTCTCAAAACGCGGAAAGTGACTGTTTCCTTAGTCGAGGCACAATGAAATTTACAGGAGGCAGCAGAGGGAGCGGAGATGTCAGAAATTCTCTGCTTTCTCTGCTTCCTCCTGCAAATCCTATTTTGACTTCGGACAGGTTTTGGCGGTATGGCATCTTTTCGACGAGTACGAGTTCTCTCAGCCGTCTCTTGCGCGTGGCTGTTATTGGGTTTCGGCCTCACGTCCGCATACGCCCAAAAAATCCAAATGAAGGATGGCCGGATTTATTCGGGCCGATTTCTTTTGATGACGGGCGTGGCCGATGCTCCCGTGCCCCCTGCCGCCGAAAAAAACGAAGATGCCCCGGCGACGCCGATCTTGCTGGTTGACGACGAATTGCGCCGGATTTTTGTGCCACGGAAAAACATCGCCGCGATAGTCGACGCGGCCCCGGAAAATCTGGTGAAGATCAAGCTTTGGCAAAAAGTCGCAAAGGCCGGCAATACCGTGGCCAGCGTGGGGCCTAGCATTGGCATCACTCCGTTCGACGAATTTGGCCGTCGAATTTATGAAATGCAAACCCGCAAGGGACCGCTCTCGATTGTGCAAGGGATCACCGAGTTAACCCCGCGTTACGCGAAGGTCGAAGGCCTTTTGGGTCAGCCGAATGCGATTGTGTGGGACATGCGGATTGCCACGAGCTCAATCCCCCGCCAAACGCTGGCGGAAATTTTGTCGGAAGGGGTTTCCCATGAAAACCCCGAGGCTTGGCTCGAAGTCGTGCGGTTCTACTTGCAGGGTGAGCGCTATGGCGAAGCGTCGCAGGAACTCGAAACCATCATCAAGGCTTTTCCTGAGAAAGAAGATCTGCAGGCCGAAGCGAAACAAATTCGCCAATTGGGGGCACGACGGATCTTGAAGGAAATTCAATTGCGCCGTGACGCGGGACAGCACGAATTGGTGGGCAAGCTCTTGGAAGGCTTTCCCACGGAAGATGTCCCCGGCGACACCCTGCAACAAGTCCGCGAGGCAGTGGCCAATTACCAGGCCGAGATGTCGGGCATGAATATCGTGGCCGACCAATTGCGGGTCCAGTATGACCAGCTTGCCAACGACGACATGCGGGGGTTGGTTAAGCCGGTCGTCGATGAAATCAACAAAGACCTCAACTTTAACAATATCGGTCGTTTATTATCTTTCACGCAATTGATCGACGACCCCGGTTTGACCGCGGAGCAAAAAATCGCCCTGGCGATTTCGGGTTGGATCCTTGGCCCCGGCGAAGCGATCCAAGATTTTGGCATGGCCGTGCCGCTGGTGCAGGTTCGTAATGTTGTGCGCGAGTATCTCAATGAATCTCAAGCCCACGAACGCTCTACGATGTTGGATTCGATTCGCAGCGTTGAAGGGCTCACGGTCGCGCGGGTGGCGGCGATTCTTGCGCAACTGACGCCTCCGTTGCCGATTCCCAAGGAAGCATCGCTTGGCGACGGTGATTACGAGCTCATGGCTCCGGGAAATTCCGAGAACGGCGACTTTCGCTATCTCGTGCAATTGCCTCCTGAATACGACCCCTATCGAGCGTATCCTACGTTGGTGGTGCTCAATGGGGCGTACAACTCGCCCGAACAGGAGCTGGAGTACTGGGCCGGCGGGCGGCCACGCGACCAAAACGGCAAGCCAACGGGGCCGCGGCAGGGTCAGGCGATGCGGCACGGTTACATTACGATCGCCATCGAATGGCTCAAGCCGCGTCAATTTTACTATGAGTTTTCCTTGCGCGAGCACGAAGCCGTGTTGACCGCGCTTCGTGATGCCTGCCGCCGGTTTAGCATTGATCCCGATCGCGTGTTTTTATCGGGACACGGCATTGGCGGGGATGCCGCTTGGGATTTCGCGCTCGCGCATCCCGATTTGTGGGCCGGAGCGGTTTCGTTTCTCGCCCAGGTCGATAAGGAAGAGAAGTTTATCCAGCACTACTGGGAGAATGCCGAGTATGTGCCAATGTATTTTGTTGGCGGCGAACTTGATGGCTTGAAAACGAAGGAAAACGCGGACAGTTTTAATCAGTATCTGAGAAAGCGGTTCAATGTGACGGTTGTTGAATATCACGGCCGGGGCTATGAACCGTATCACGATGAAGTGTTGGCATTGTTCGATTGGCTGGGCCGGCAGAAACGCCTGTGGCCCAAAGAGTTTAAGTGCAACACGATGCGCTCTTGGGATAATTTTTTCTGGTGGATCGAGGCCCGCGGTTTCCCTGATCCCATCGCGCCCGGCAATTGGCCTCGTCGCAACGCGCGGCCCACAATCCTCGAAGGCCGCGTACTCAACGGCAATAAGCTCTCGGCTCGCTCGGCGGCGGAGGAAACGACCATTTGGCTGCGGCCTGAACTCGTTGATTTCAGCAAACCGATTCGGGTGG
>JBGTMM010000171.1:0-7721 GCA_041743635.1 Bythopirellula sp. | reverse complement strand
ACAGCCACCATAATCAGTACCGCCAACAACCAGTCGGAATGCTCGGGCTTTCTGCCCGGCCCCGTCCGTGGGTGGTTTCGTTCCGCTTGCTTACACAACGGCAAGGCCATCCTGACCAACGCCGCCAAACGCGTGCCCCCTTCGGCACGCTTGCCCATGCTTGGGTCCTCCATTGGGAGTCAGTTTCTACTTGGTAGCAGAAACATAAACCCATGGAGGCCCTTGCGCTTACATCAATTCAATTCCCGGACACCCTCAACTACTTGATTGAAATACTTGCTCCAAATCCAGCAATACAGGGAGGATCGATATGAGTCGCCAACTACATTCTTTAACGAACATGCTCAAAAGACTTGGAATTATTCGCAAACCAAAACAAGCTCGAGTCCTGAAGGGGTTTAACAGAAGGCTGTGGTATGAGCAGTGCGAGGATCGTCGCATGCTAACAACTTTTATGGTAAATGTTGATTATGATGCGAGTGCGCCATTCAATCTGACGGACAACATAGTAACTCTTCGAGAAGCTATTTTTCGAGCGAATCAGCTTCCTGCTTCCGACATCATCAACTTTGACTCCACCCTCAACGGCGTGCCGATTACTCTGGGCAAAGACGCGAATGGCAACTCGATTAGCACGGGCCAACTCAACATCACCGAGTCGTTGACCATCAAGGGCGAGGACCCGAACGGAAATTTACTCAACATCACCGTCGACGCCAACGGGAATGATCCGACGCCAAATTCCACCTGGTCCGACGGCATCAACAACGACCAGGACGGGTCGGGGGTGTTCTCGATTTTCAAGTACAGATATGGAGGAGGCACCCTCGATGTGACGATGCGGAACCTCACCATCACGGGCGGGGATGTTCCGGGCTTAGGGGGAGGGATCGAATATCAAAACCACGGCGGCGGGTCGTTGAATCTCATCGATGTCAAGCTGATCGACAATCATGCCCAGGAAGGCGGGGGACTCGCAATACGTATCACTGGCAGCGAAACCGCGCCCGTTGATGTGCGGATTGAGACAAGCGAGATTAGCGGAAATACCTCAGGACTTAGCGGGGGAGCCGGGGGTATCTACATGTATTCAAGAGGGGGTGAGATTGAGCTTATTGAATCAACCATCTCAGGAAACTCTTCTGTTGCACGAGGCGGCGGCGTTTTTGCACTTCTGTCAATGAACTACAGCGACATGCAACGATCAAGTTTCAATATGAGCCAAAGCACAATCGCAAATAATGTTGGAGGAGATGGTGGAGGAATGTACATTTCTGCCATAGATTCGGACGTTGAGATATTGCAGTCGACATTCTCAAATAATGTTGCGCATTCGTCCAATGTCGGTGGAGGCGGCTTGGGTGCAAAGATCGATAGAGGATTGCTTTTGATCGACCAATCGACCTTCAATACAAATGCCGCAACTAGGTATGGGGGCGGGCTGAATGTCAAACTCAACGGTGGCAATTTGACAATGGTTTCGAGCGAGGTTAGTGGGAACAATTCGCAATCGTCCGGCGGAGGGATGTTGGTCGAAGTTGCCGATGGGTCGATCGTGATCGACCAATCCGTCTTCGAGGAGAATGAAATCGAAGGCACAGATTTTTATAGTGGAGGGGCTCTCTATTTAACTGCGAATAATTCCGAGACAACCATTTCCAACACGACGATCTCGAACAACCAAGCCCTCGGCGAATCGAACTTCGGCGGGGCTTTATTTAATATAATAAGTGGTTCGACGCTCTTGATGGATAGGCTCGCAGTCGTTGACAACCATGCCAACGACGACGTTGGAGGTCTCGGCATCACAAGTAGTGGAAGCACGGCCACCCTGCACAATAGCACGATTTCAGGCAACACAGCCACGCATAATGACACGCAAATTTACTACGATGCCGCAAGTGGCATGTTTGTTTATACAGATGCTAGCGGTACAGCTCTCATCGAGAACTCATCGATTGTCGGCAATCGAACCATCACTCCCCCGGGTCAGCCCAAGGAAAACGTCGACGGAGCTGGTCTCGTCCTTTTGAATCGTCCCGGCACAACGACCACAATTCGAAATACAACCGTATCGGGCAACCAAGCGGAGGGCTCGGGGGGTGGAATCAAGCTCACCGAAAGTATTTACGGCGGTGGTAATGTACTTATCGAGCACAGCACGATCACCAATAACCGCGCCAACTACGATGGCGACCCGGTAGGCACGGGCGGGGGTATCCATGTGGGCAATTCCTTGACCACTCTTACGCTCAGCCACACAATCGTCGCCGGAAACTTCCGCGGCACAGGCACGACCCGCTCCGACATCGTGGGAAGCGTCACGGCAAGCTGGAGTCTCGTGGGCGATAACACGGGCGCGACCATCAGTGGCACAAATAACCTTATTGGTACGGCAGGATCACCGAGAAATCCAGGCTTGGCGGCGCTAGCCAACAACGGTGGTCCGACAAAAACTCATCGCCCAGTTGTCGGCAGTCAGGCGATCGACGCGGGCAATCCCAGCATCACTTCTCCGCCACAATTTGACCAACGTGGAACAGGATTCACCCGCGTGGCCAATGGCGACAGTTTGGGCGGCGCGCGGATCGATATCGGGGCGTTTGAATACGACTTTAATCGGCCTCTCACGATCACCGACGTCATCATCAAGGGCACGCAGACCGGCAGTTCGACCCTCTGGGACCCGAGCGCCTGGGTCTCGATGAATGACCGCATCCAAGACGGCGACCAGTTCAAGTCCATCTACACTCAGGGTGCCAACGAGATCGAGATTCAGCTCTCTAAGCCAGTCACCAGCGTCAACCAGAATCGCATTCAACTGCTGGGCTCCAACGGCAGGTCAATTCCCATCACCAGTGCCATGCTCAATTCCCTCGATCCCACGAAAGTGACGATCACGTTCCAACCGCTGTTGATCGACAAGTACGCCCTGCACATCTTTGACGATGCCTTTTCCGAAACTCTCGACGGCGAGTGGGCGAATCTCGGCCATAACGATACGCTCGACGACGTTTCCGACGACACGGCCCCCGCGGGCGGCTTTGCCGTCGGCAATGGAACTACCGGCGCGTTCCGCTTGCACTTTGCTTACCTGCCAGGCGACTACAATGGCAACGGCTTTGTCGAAAGCTTGGAAACCGGCGGCGATGGGGATGGCAACGGCACTCCAGGTCAAACGGCCGATAACACGATCCGCGATAAGTTCGTGGGTTTTTATCGCGATCAGCGACAATCCATTGCGGGCTTTGACTATGACTTCGATGGAAATATCACCAATGACGCCGATGACCTAGCGCACTGGAACGCCATCCGCCTGCGGGCCGACTTCAATGGCGACAACAACACCAGCGGCAGCGCCGCCGTGACGCCGAGCATGCCGGGCGATCTCACGATCTGGCAGACCAATTACGGCGTCGGTTCGGGAGCCGCGCATGCTCAAGGCGACGCCGACTACGACCAGGATGTGGATGGCCGGGACTTTCTCATTTGGTCGCAGGAATACACCAGACACACAGGCTGGTATATTGCCCCACCCGTGGTGGCGCCGAGCACCATTTCGCCGCCGCCCAAGGTGACCAACGTGGTCGTGAGCGGCTCGACCTCGGCGCATGCGCCGTATCATGTGCCGGCGTTTCATGCCTCGGGCGACCAACTCTTGACCGTGCCGGTGGGCAAGGCCGATACCTACTCGATCGTGTTCAGCCAGGACTTGGTCGTCACGGCGAGTGACCTGGTGGTGGTGGGCATGCGGACGGCCAACGTCCCGCAGCTCGCCGCGTTCAGCTACGACGCGCTCTCCTTCACCGGTACGTGGCGATTTACAGGCTGGACGCTGGGTGACAATTTTCTGTTGTTCCTCAACGACACGGTTCAGAACGCCGAGGGGATCGCTCTCGACGGCGAATGGACCAACCCGGCGAGTGTTTATGCGGTGGGCCCAGGCATCTCGGAGTTTCCGTCGGGGGATGGAGTCGAGGGCGGGGCCTTTGCCTTCGTGGTGACTTTATTGCCGGGAGACATTAATCTCGACAACGAAGTCAACGAGATCGACCAATACATGTATGTCAACAGCCTCCAGCAAGGGGGCGGGACGCTGTTTGTGCACGGCGACTTCAACGGCAGTGGGACCGTGTCGAACATGGAGACGGGATCCCTCGCCAATAACTGGCTGGCGAGTTTGCAGACACTCGTATTCGTGGCCGATATGGACGGCGATCTGGATGTCGATAACGACGACCTCGACGTGATCGGCGAGAATCTCGGCATGACGGGCGCCACGCAGGCCGATGGCGATGTCGACGGCGACGGCGCGGTGACCACGGCCGACCTCGACATGGCGTTTGAGCAGTGGGGTCTGTGGATCCTCGTGGCGTAACACTGGATCCCCATCCCCGCCTGCGCGGGGAATGACGAAAGAAAGAATTGTTGCTTCGCCTACCGAATCGGCGGCAACGCCTGCGGGGCGTAGCCTACCGGCACGCGGGCTAACTCGGCGGGTACCGTTTGTGGAACGATTGGCGGCACGCCGGTTGAGGGGTACGAAGCCGTTAAGGTTTCACCCGGCAAATAAGAAGTCGGGGTAATGTCGTTGTTCGTGGGCTGGAATGCACTGGCTTGCGCGGGGGCGATGGCCGTCTGTCGCCCAAGGATCGAGTTGTTGAGGCTGGCGAGCAACGTGCTGGCGTCCGTCATCCGCGGATTCGCGGCCAATGCTTTTTGCAGGAAAGTCATCGCCTCGGCCGTGCGGCCACGCTCCGCGAGGAGTACGGCTATATTGTAGTTCGCCACGTCGGGTTGACAGACGGCGGACATGTGCGTCACGGCCTGATCGACCTGATTCATTTCAATCAACACCTTGGCGATGTTGTTGCGATAGAGCTGCTTCTGGGGATTGATCCGCACCGCTTGATCGAGCGCTTCTGAGGATTTCTGCAGATCTCCGCAGCGTGCGTGGCACAGGGCCAGGTCGTTATAGGCGCGGGCATCTTGCGGGTGAAGATCCACGGCTTGTTGATAAACCTTAAGGGCTTCGGGGAGATTGCCCTCACGATCTTCCAGGCGGGCGAGACCCAAGAGTGCGTCAAGATTCTTGGCGTCCATGCTCAGCGCTTTTTGATACAGGGCGCGGGCATGCGGGGCATTGCCCCCTTGGTCGCTCATTTGAGCCATCGACACATACAACGCTGGCGTGGTTGGCCCGCTGGCAAAGCCGAGCGAGATCGGATCCGTTTTGGACACGTCGGCTGGCGATGCCACCTGCTTTTTGGGAGCCAACGATTTGAAGGGAGCAGTGACCTTGTCGGTCCAGCTTGCATGGCTGGCCACGGGTGGCGCGGCGTTTTTATTCCCCGAGAAACCAGGGACGCTGCAACCCGTCGCAGCGGCCAACAGCGCCACCAACAACGGGATTAAATGCATTAAATATAATGATCGCATAACTCCACCCTCCTTGGTGAAAGTTCGCTCGCCTCGAAAAGATTCATATCAGACAAGCTTCTGCCCAGCATCGTGGAGCAGGCACAACTTTCTTACTGCACCGCCGTCGTCGTGCCGCCACCCGATGTTGGTAATAAAACGGGAGCGGGTTGATTTTCTTGGAAACCGACAAAAATGTGATCCACGGAGCCGGCCGTATGGCCCTCCGAAACAATGTGCGTGTCGTTGACGAGCACCGGTTCCACTTGCGGGCTTTGATTGCCAGCCCAACCATGCACGGCGGCAATCCGCGAGGCGGTGTCCGATTGGGTGCTTCCACGTTGCACGTAAATGGCGCGGCGATCTTGGGGCGCTTGGGTTAGGATCCACTTGGCCTTTAGTTTGCCCGCCGAGGTGAGCTCGTTGGTGCCTTCTTCAAAATGATAATCGCCGAGCAAATTCTGCCGTCGCCAGCCATTGTGAATCATCGCCGTATAGGCGCTGTTCACCGCGCAACGGGCGGTGGGAATGTATTGCGCGGGCCAGATATTGTTGGTGTGGTAACCAGCCTCACACTGCCAGCAACAGCCGGGATTGCAGGTGGCACACTGTCCGCTGTTGCACTGGCCCGAATTGCAGAGGTAACTCTGAGCGCTGACGGAACTGAAGCTCGTCAGGAATGAAAACATGAACAAGGCGAAAGCGGCGCCGAAATCAAAAGCAATTTTCATTGTGGGGGTCCACCAAAATAGTGAGTCAACCATGACTCGCTACGAAATAAGAATCGCTCACCGGCGGGTCGAGCCATTCCTTAGCGTGCCATGCTTAGCGAGCCATTCGGCATGCCGAACCCCTGCGGGGTTACGGCATCCTTCGTCACTATCGACCCGGCGAACGCGCGAGCTACGTTACTTCTGGAGAAACCGGTTTTTCTTGCGCAGCTTGCCCATTGTGGATGCGATAGTGCTTTCTCAAAGCTAACACTAGCGTCAATCAAATCAGCCGCAGGGCGCTAGCCCTCGGTTTTTGTCGCCCAACCGTGGGCTAGCGCCCAACGGCTAATCTTCTACTGTGGATTCATCGACGGGAACAGTTCGTTGATCATCGTGATAGCAGCCGGACCCACAAGCACCACGAAAATCGCCGGGAAAATGAAGAGCACCAGCGGGAAAATGAGCTTCACGGCCGTCTTGGCGGCCTTTTCCTCGGCCATTTGCCGGCGACGGGTCCGCATGGAATCGCTCTGCACGCGGAGTGCTTGCGCCACGCTGGAACCAAATTTGTCGGCTTGAATCAGAATCGCGGCCAGGGCCTTGAGATCGTCCACCCCCGTACGGGCACCCAGGTCGTGGAGCACTTCGTTGCGGGCGCGACCCATCTGCAATTGCAAATTACAGAGGCCGAACTCTTCGGCGATAATATGGTAGGACTTTTTCATTTCCTCGGCCACCTTGCGCATGGCCTGATCCAAACCCAAACCGGCCTCGACGCAGACCACCATCATGTCGAGTGCGTCGGGCAGGCCGTAGAAGATATTGTCCTGGCGACCTCGGGTGATGAACCAGACCACGATCGCGGGCGCAAAGAACATGACCAAGCCAATGCCACCGGCATAGGTGAGCGAGTCGATGTTGAATCCGCGGGTGAGCACCACCGCGCCCCCGCCGATGAGAAAACCGCCGACGAGGCCAATCATCTTGCAGGCCCAGAAAACTTCGGAGGCCTTCGAGCCACGGAAGCCGGCTTGATTGAGTTTCGAGCGGGTCTTGCTGACTTCTTCGGTCGACTTGGGTTGCAATGGCTTCGACAGAGCCGGGGAGGCCATTTCGAACATTTTGGTCATTGCGCCGGAGCGTCCCTTGCCGTCGCGTAAGAGATCGGACTTGCGGGTGTTTGGTTCACGCAACTCCGCGAGGCGTTCCTCTGCGCGAGGTTTGTGACCCGCGAAAAAGTCGAGCAACCACCAGACGGCCGCGGCGGTGGCGCCGAAGATGGCCAACTGCACGACCAATGGTGAATCCCAGATGCCATTTGCGAAGACAATCATATCAGACTCGAATGTTAACGATTTTGCGAATGCACAACGCCCCGAGCAACTGCATTACGATGCCACCGATGAGCATTTTCTTGCCCAGCTCGTCGGTAAACAGCAGTGACAGATAATCGGGGTTCATGCGATAAACGGTGACGAACAACAGCGGCGGCAACGCCAACAAGACAATGCCCGACAGTCGGCCTTCGCCGGTGAGGGCCTGCACCTGTCCCCAGATGGCAAACCGCTCGCGAATCAAGCGGCCGATCTT
>JBGTMM010000170.1:0-3997 GCA_041743635.1 Bythopirellula sp. | reverse complement strand
GCAATCGGGGCACAGAATCATATTCATGAATTCTTCGAGCTTGGCGATGAGCGTTTTGCTTTTCGCCCCACGGTATTTTTCCAAAAGCTCGGGAATCAAGCCGTCGAACGTGCCGCCATATTTCTGCGAATTTTTGCCGGCTCGCCAAGTGAACGTGATGTGCTCGCTGCCGGTGCCCCACAGCCACAGATATTGCTGCTCGGCCGTAAGTTCCCGCCACGGCGTGTCGGTGAGCGCATCCTCGGCGAGCGCGAGCTTCCGCTCCATCGTCTCGGCCACACCCTTGTAGATATGTCGCTTCCAGCGGCCGAGTTCTTTCCAGGGGCCAATCAGTTCAATGCAACCTTCGGCGAGCGATTTTTCCGGAGCGGTGACGAGCTTTTCGGGATCGAAGCTGAACATCGTCCCCAGGCCGTCGCATTCGAGGCACATCCCCTGCGGGCTGTTAAAACTGAATAGTTGCGGCGAAGGGGGTTGGAAACTCAATCCGCAATGATTGCAGGCGTAATCCGCGGACATGACCGTATCGAAAAAGGGGACAGGCCCAATTTGTCGACCTAACTTTGCGCGGGGGCGCGGTTGCTCAAAATTGGACCTGTCCCCTTTTTCTTCATTGTCTTGAGCGACGATGAGATTGCCTTCGCCGAGCTTGAGGGCCAGTTCCACCGCTTCGGCGAGTCGCGTGCGAATGTTTGATCCATTTACTAAGCGGTCGATCACCACTTCGATGTCGTGCCGCATCTGGCGGTCGAGCGAAAGATTCTCCGAGAGTTGCACGACGGTGCCATCGACCCGTGCTCTCACGAAACCTTGCTTCAACAGGTCTTCGCACAGGTCGCGGAATTCACCCTTTTGCCCCCGGACAATGGGGGCGAGCACCATGAATTTCGACTTCGCTGGGAGCGACTGAATCCGGGCGATGATCTCCTCGCGTGATTGCGCGGTGATCGGCCGTTTGCATTTAGGGCAGTGTCCCAAACCGACGCGGGCGTAGAGCACCCGAAGAAAGTCATAAATTTCGGTGATCGTTCCCACGGTGGACCGCGGATTGTTGCCGGCGGATTTTTGGGCAATCGAAATCGACGGGCTTAGTCCGCTGATGTGATCGACGTCGGGCTTGGGCATTTGACCCAGAAATTGCCGGGCGAATGTGGACAGACTTTCCACATACCGCCGCTGGCCCTCGGCGTAAAGCGTGTCAAACGCGAGCGAACTCTTCCCACTGCCGCTGACGCCGGTCAGGCAAATGAGTTTGTTCCGGGGGAGAATCAGGTCGACGTCGCGGAGGTTGTGTTCCCGCGCGCCTTTGATGATGATATCCGAGGCGGGCATGCGTCCGTGTGGTCAAGGCAAAGGTGGCTGGCTGCTAGCAGCGATTCGACGAACCGCCGGCTGTGGCGAACCAACTATTATAGCCAGATTCTCGCCGCAGGCGACTGCTCTAAATTCCGCCGCAAGCGGCGGCGCTTAATGGAGGTAATATCCTTGAAGTACAAAATTTCTACGTCCTTGCTGCTAGCCCTGGTGTTTTTCGCGACATCGCAGGCCGCTGAGTATGACACCTCGAAATGGAAAGCTGACATCGACACATTTGTGAAAACCGATGAAGCCAATCCGGCTGAGCCCGGAGGCGTGGTCTTCGTCGGCAGTTCCAGCATCCGTATGTGGGACCTGGCGAAATCGTTCCCCGACAAACCCTATCTCAACCGGGGCTTCGGCGGCTCGGAGATCGCGGACTCGACACATTTTTTCACCGAGCTTGTCGCCAAACACAAACCTCGGCTGGTTGTGTTTTATGCCGGTGACAATGACATCGCTGGCGGCAAGTCGGCCGAACAAGTACATGCAAATTTTCAAGCCTTCGCGCAGAAGTTTTCGGTACAACTCCCCGAAGCCAGGCTTGTTTACATTTCCATTAAACCGAGCATCGCTCGCTGGCAACTTGCCGACAGAATGCGCGAAGCGAATAAGCTGATCGCCGCCGATTGTGACAAGAACGACGATTTTACTTTCCTCAACGTCTGGCCGGTGATGTTGGGTGAGGACGGCAAGCCGCGGAAGAATATTTTTTTGGAGGACGGCTTGCACATGAATGAGACGGGTTACAAGTTGTGGGTCGATTTGCTCACGCCGCATCTCGCGGAATGACTCATGCACTTACCTGCTTACGAACTTCTTGACTTTGGCGCGGGGCGCAAGTTGGAACGCTTTGGCCCGTGGATTCTTGATCGTCCCGCGCCGGGTGCCGATCAGCCGCCCAAGAATCGTGAATTATGGAAGTCCGCTACCGCGCGCTACGAGGGAGATCGTGCGACCGAAGGCGATTGGACGCCTGCGGCGAAAAAGTGGCAAGTGGCGAGTGGCGAGTTTCGGGTTGAGTTTGGTAGTGGTAAAGAAATCAAATTGCTGTTGTCGCCATTGCCCTCGGGGCAGGTGGGTGTGTTTCCGGAGCAGCTTGCGAATTGGGAGTGGCTCAACCGGAAGAGCGCGAAACCGCAAGCGGTGGCGTTGCGCGTTCTCAACTTATTTGCCTACACGGGGGGCAGTACACTTGCGGCTGCTTGTGCGGGAGGGGAAGTCACGCATGTTGACGCGGCGAAGAGCATGGTCGCGCGGGCTCGCGAAAATGCTCAAGCTTCGGGACTTGCCGACGCACCGATTCGCTGGATCGTGGAAGACGCCCTCAAATTTTGCGAGCGAGAAGTCAAGCGTGGCAGACACTACGACGCGGTGACTCTCGATCCACCCAGCTATGGCCATGGTCCGAAGGGCGAAGCTTGGTCGATCAAACGCGATTTGTTGCCTCTCTTGAAATTGTGCCGTGAACTGACCGCGGGGCGGTTAAAATTCGCCCTCTGCACCTGCCACACTCCTGGTATTGGCCCAGCGGAGTTGAGCGCATACATGTCCGACGGTCTGTTTGGCCACTGTGGACAACCCCCACAAACCGGTACGCTGTATTTGGAAACACTTGACGGGCGGAAGTTGCCAAGCGGCACGTTTGCTCGCTGGCCAGGATAAACAAATTTACAGGAGATAGCAGAGGAAGCAGAGTAAGAATTAACACCTCTGCTCTCTCTACTTCCTCCTGTAAAATTTTCTTATGAGCCCCCGTCAAGAAATTACTAGCCGGCAGAATGTTCGCGTGAAAGAAGCGACCAAGTTGCGCGATGCGCGGCAACGGGCGAAGCAGGGCCGATTTATTATCGACGGCTTGCGCGAGATCGGTCGGGCTCTCGACGCGGATGTTCAGTTTCTCGAAGTGTTTATTTGTCCCGCCCTTTGCGGTTCACTTGCTGCTCAGGAGCTTGCCGCGCGCTTGGACGATTGCGGAGCCGTCGTGGCCGAGGTGACCCCTGATGTTTTTGAGAAGCTATCGTTCGGCGAGCGGAGCGACGGCGTTGTGGTTGTGGCAGGCACTCCGGAGCGTAAGATTGACCAATTGCAATTGTCGTCGAATCCGCTCGTGGCGGTGCTCGAAGGCTTGGAAAAGCCCGGTAATGTCGGGGCGATTTTGCGCAGTGCCGATGGGGCGGGAGTTGATGCCGTGATTGTGGTGAATCCCGAGACGGATTTGTTTAACCCCAACACGATCCGCGCGAGCGTCGGCACGGTGTTCGGCAAACAAGTGTGTGTCGCGAATGTTGACGAAACTTTTGCCAAACTGCGCGACTGGAATCTGGCCATCATCGCCACACGGCCCGATGCCGAGCAGCTTTATACAGAGGTAGATTTCCGCAGTGGTGCTGCCATCGTGCTAGGGAGTGAAGCCGCCGGCCTCACGTCCGCTTGGAATCAAGCGGATGTTACGGGCGTGCGACTCCCCATGCGCGGTATTGCCGATAGCCTGAACGTTTCGACCACTGCGGCGATCTTGTTCTACGAAGCCCGAAGGCAACGGAAATGACGGATTACACAAAGCCGCGACCGTTGGTCGCGACCAACGGTCGCGGCTTTGTGTAATCCGTCATTTCCGTTGCCTTCGGGCTTCGTAGAA
>JBGTMM010000169.1:0-4824 GCA_041743635.1 Bythopirellula sp. | reverse complement strand
TATCGGCCGGTGCGGATGCTCGGCTGGGTGGTGGTGGCGTTGGTGGCCGGGTCAGGCATTTTCGCTGGCCTCAACACAATGTACGGAGCCGTTGTGGGACGCATTCGAGAGTTGGCGACCCTCCAAGCACTGGGGTTTCGCCGCCGCGCGATTCTATTGACCTTGATCCAAGAGGCAACGCTGATGGCTTGCCTGGGAGCACTCGCCGCTTGTGCGATTGCGATCAACACGATCGATGGCGCGGCGATACGCTTCACGATGGGTGCCTTTATGCTGCGGATCGACAGCATGGCCATTTCCATGGCGTGTGGAGTCGCTGCACTCTTGGGTGTCGTGGGAGCACTGCCGCCGGCAATCAAGGCGATGAGACTCCCCGTGCTTGAGGGCATCAAGTCGATTTGAGTGAACTCGGGAATCCTTTATGTCCAATAACCAACCACAACTCGCAGAAAAACTCGACCTCAGTCAATTGGCCGTGGATCGTGGTCCCAGCAAACCGGCTGACACTCTCGCGCCAAAATATCCTTGGCTCACGCGCTACGTGTTACCCGTTGGCATTATCGTGGCGTTCGTTTCGCTCTTCGCCTGGGCCGCTCGTGACACATTTTTACCAGCGACTTCTGTCACCATTACCCCCGTCCTGGTAAGTCGCGCTGAAGTTAAGCAAGCAGGCACGGCGCTATTCCAGGCGGCAGGCTGGATCGAACCGCGCCCTACTCCTGTCCTGGCCTCCTCTCTCGCGCCTGGCGTCATCGAGGAGCTGCTGGTCGTCGAAGGGCAGCAGGTCAAAAAGGGCGAGCCAGTTGCCCAACTCATAGCCGCCGATGCAAAAATTACGCTCCGCGAGGCGCAATCAACATTGCAACTGAGAGAAGCCGAGCTCAAACGCGAGGAGGCATCGCTGACCGCGGCACAAGCTAATTTTGAGCAGCCCTCCGAGATGCAAGCCATACAAGCCGGCGCCGAAGCGAAACTGGCTAATACTCGGTTGACGTTGGGTAATCTGCCGTATCAGCTGGAAGCAGCCAGAGCCCGTCAAGAGTTCGCGGCAGAGAATCTCGCCCGCAAGGAGCAGGTTGGTGAAGCCGTCTCTGGCAAAGCTGTGCGCGAAGCTCGTGCGGAGTTGGCCGCTGCCACCAGCGCCTTGAACGAATTGGAAGGCAGAGAACCGACTTTGCAAGCGGAACTAGCCGCATTGATTCGCAAGCGGGATGCGCTCGCCAAACAATTGGAGTTGATGACCAATGAGCGGAAGGCAGTTTCCGTGGCCGACGCGGAAGTCGCTGCTGCCCGGGCAGTCGCGGATCAAGCACGTTTGGCTGTGGAAAGCGCGCAGCTTAATCTCGAGCGCATGACCGTGCGCGCGCCAATTGCAGGCCGCATCCTGAGCGTGGAGGCCAGGCCGGGTCAACGACTGAGCGGCAACAATCCGCTCGCCGAACAGGGGTCGAGTGCGGTGGTGAGTCTCTACGACCCCGCCATGTTGCAGGTCCGCGTTGATGTGCGGCTCGAAGACGTGCCTCAAGTCCAAGTCGGTCAACCCGCAACGATTCAAACGGCCGCCTTGTCGGAACCCATTGCTGGCACGGTGTTATCCGTCACGACTCGCGCCGACATTCAAAAAAATACGCTGCAAGTCAAGGTCGGCATCAAATCTCCGCCGGATGTGATCAAACCAGAGATGCTCGCCAAGGTCACATTCATGGCGGCTCCTTCTCCGGTCTCTGACGAGGCCGCTGGCGAGTCACCTCTACGAATTTTCGTGCCTCAATCCCTCGTGGCCAATGGCGAGGGAAGCACTTCGATCTGGGTGGCCGATTTGACCTCTCGTGTCGCACAACTTAAGCCGGTTGAGATCGGTCAAAGTACCCCTGACGGTGGGTTGCTCGAAGTCGTAAGTGGTTTGACACCTACCGACAAGTTGATTGTCGGTGGTCGAGAGTCACTCACTCAGGGTGCGCGGATTCGCATCAATGGTGAAGATACCACGTTCCAAAGCCACTCCTCAAGTTCGCCTGTTGTTGTCCAGTCCCAATTAAAAACTGCCCGGGTATCCTCAAGCAAAGATTGAACTGAACAAGGAAGATATTGCCATGTCGCTCGTGGAAGTCATCAATGTGACCAAGGAATATGCCAACGGCGAAGAAACGATCCGGCCGTTGGATGGCGTGAGTCTCACGATTGAAAGAGGAGACTTCGCCTCGCTGATGGGTGCCAGCGGCTCTGGCAAGAGTACGCTATTGAACCTGATCGCCGGCATCGACCTGGTGACTTCGGGTGAAATCATCGTGGCGGATACCGATATCACACGGCTCTCGCGAGGTAAGCTGGCCGATTGGCGTGCGGCGAACATCGGTTACATCTTCCAAACGCACAATTTGATTCCGGTGCTAACCGCTTACGAGAACGTCGAATTGCCACTCGTGCTGCTACCGATGTCGGCCGCCGAGCGTCGCAAGCGAGTTCAAATCGCCCTCCAAGCCGTTGACCTGACCTCACGGGCAACACACTATCCCCGGCAAATGTCGGGCGGACAAGAACAACGGGTCGGCATTGCGCGGGCAATTGTTGCTAATCCAACCATTGTCGTGGCGGACGAACCAACGGGAAGTCTGGATGATGAAACAACCGAGCAGATTCTCGAATTGCTGGGGCGGGTCAACGTGGAATTGGGCATGACGCTGCTCTTGGTGACCCACGATGCCGATGCTGGCTCCAGGGCCAGGCGTCGCATCCGTCTGGAGCGTGGCCGACTCTTCGAGGATGGTCAGGAAACATCAGTGCGCACCTTGAGGACAGCGTAATTATGTTTCCTTTCGCTCCTTATGTTGTGAAAAATCTTTGGCGGCATCGTGCCCGCACAATTCTGACCGTCAGCGGTACGGCCGTCGCGCTGTTGGTGTTCTGCTTTATCGGCTCCGTTCAAAATGGTTTGCTGGCCTTGACCGAGGATCAGCAGGTTGGGCGGACGCTCATTGTTTTTCAAGAAAACCGCTTTTGTCCGCAGAGCAGCAAGCTACCGCAAGATTACGCTTCGACGATCTCGAAACTGCCGGATGTCACGGACGTGGTGCCGATCAAAGTGTTCACCAACAACTGCCGTGCCAGCCTCGACTCGATAGTGTTTCAAGGTTTACCGGCGGCGAAACTGAAACAGTGGCGAGAATTAAACTTGCAGTCCGGCGATTGGAGCTCCTTCGAGGGGCAAGATGACGCTGCCCTCGTGGGCCAAGCTGTTGCCGGTCGCCGCAATCTCGTTGCAGGTGATAAATTTACCATCGGCGACGTCTCGGTAGTCGTCAAAGGTATTTTTGAATCCTCAGTAGCAGCCGAGGACAATCTGGTTTTTACGCATTTGGATTTTTTGCAGCGGACCCGCGGCGTCAACGATGCTGGCACGGTTACGCAGTTGGAAGTTCACTTGGCCGACAACGCCGACCCCGAAGCGGTGGCTGCCAAGATTGACGCGGAGTTTCACTCGGGGCCCGTCGCCACCACCACGCGCACCAAGGGAATGTTTCAAGCCGACACGGTGGCCGATCTCGCTGAGTTGATTGGGTTTGTGCATTGGCTCGGCTACGCTTGTGTGGGACTCGTTCTCTCGCTCGTGGCAACGACGACCGTGATGGCGGTGCAAGATCGCATTAAAGAACACGCGGTTCTCCAGACTTTGGGAGTGCGTCCGCTGGGAGTTTTTCGCTTGGTCATCGCCGAGAGTCTGCTGCTCACCGTGATTGGTGGCCTCACGGGAGTGGTGGGGAGCATGGCGTTTCTGTATTCGACGAGTCTGTCGGTCGCCGCCGAGGGAGTCACGATTGCCTTTCGGCCCTCTTGGGACTTAGCTGGCCAAGGGATCATCATCGCCTTCGTGGTCGGGCTGATTGCCGGGATAGCGCCGGGTTGGCAGGCGGCTCAAACACAGATCGTGGCCGCTTTAAGGCATGGATAATGGTTGTTTGGATCGTGAAATCGGGCAATCGGAACCGATTAAGAATAAGAAGGGGAGTCAAGGATGACTCAACATTTCAATCGCTTACTATCATTGCTGGTGCTGCTAGCGGGCTGTGCGTCCGCGCCCAAAACTCCGGTGCCGTTGCCCGCCGTAAAGCAGGCCTCGACCGCGAAGATTGCTGTTGAGCAAGCTGACTTCACGGAGATCGTGCATGCAATTCAGCAGCCAACATCGGTCGCGGTTAAACAAGCGTCGGTTGAAGAAGATGCCGAGTTGCTGGAGCCTCCGCTGGCGGAACCGATCCCCGGCGCAGGTCTCACGATCGAAGTCTTGGAGCAAATGGCGCTCGCCAACAATCCCTCGGTAGGCCAAACGGCCGCTCGAGTACGATCGCTCCGGGGCAAGTACGTGCAAGTAGGACTCCCTCCTAATCCTTCCGTGGGCTATGTCGCCAGTGAAGTTGGCCAAGAAGGCTTAGCCGGCCAGCAGGGTGCATTCGTGGGTCAAGACTTTGTTACCGGCGGTAAGCTGGAGAAAAATCGATCCATTGTCGCCGCGGAAATTGTCAAGGCAGAACGGACGCTGGCCGCCACCCGCACCCGAGTCAGCACCGATATCCGAGTGAGCTACTATCGGGCCTTAGTTGCTCAGCAGCGCGTGGAATTGGCAACGTCCTTGGTCGAGCTCTTGGGAGAAGCTGTCGAGGCTTCGAAAGACCTCCTGGAGGCCGAGGAAATTCCCAAAGCCGGTCTGTTGCAAACCGAAGTCGAACAGCAGACGGCCGAAATTGTCCTCCGCAACGCTGAGAATGACCTTTCAGCCGCCTGGCAACAACTTTCCGCCGTGATCGGGGACTTGGAAATGCCGCCGCA
>JBGTMM010000168.1:0-4430 GCA_041743635.1 Bythopirellula sp. | reverse complement strand
CGAGGAGCAACGGTTCGGCGTGGAAGTGAAGGAGCGGCTCAAGACCCTGCGGACCACCGTCGACGTCCTCACCATGACGGCCACGCCGATCCCGCGCACGCTGCACATGTCGCTCTTGGGTGCCCGCAGCATTTCCAATCTGGAAACGCCCCCCAAGGATCGCCTATCCGTGGAAACTCGGGTGGCTCGCTTCGACGAAGCCCTCATCCGCCACGCGATCTTGCGGGAGCTTAATCGCGGGGGGCAAGTGTTTTTCGTTCACAACCGCATCCACGACATTCACAATCTCGCCGCCAAGTTGCGCGAGATCGTCCCCGAGGCCACCATTGGCATCGGACACGGCCAGATGAACGAGACCGACCTCGAAGACGCGATGCTTGGATTCGTCCGCGGCGAGTACGATATTCTGTTGGCGACCACGATCATCGAGAGCGGCCTCGATATCCCCAACTCGAACACGATTTTTATCGACGACGCCGATCGCTACGGATTGGCCGACCTGCATCAACTCCGTGGCCGTGTGGGACGTTACAAACATCGGGCGTATTGTTATCTCATGGTCGACGAGAATCGGCATCTCTCGCCGGAAGCCGCCCGGCGACTGCGGGCCATCGAAGAATTCAGTCAAATGGGGGCCGGCTTCGCGCTTGCCATGCGAGATTTGGAGCTCCGCGGGGCGGGCAATCTGCTCGGTACCCAACAGAGCGGTCACATCGCCACAGTGGGTTACGAGCTGTACTGTGCACTGTTGGAAAAAGCGGTGCGACAGCTCAAACGGTTGCCGCCGCGGGATTCGATTGATGTTCTGGTGGACTTGCCCGTGGGGGCATTCTTCCCCCGGCAGTATGTCCCCGACATGCGGATCAAAATCGACTTGTATCGACGCCTGAGCCGCTTGATCGCCGAAAATGATCTCGACGAATTTCGCGCGGAGCTAGCCGACCGGTTTGGGCCGTTGCCGGCGCCGGTGGAACAGCTCGTGCAGCTAGCACGCCTCCGGATTTGGGCCCACGGTTGGCAGCTTGGCTCGATCCATGTCGAAGGCCAATATCTTGTGCTCGGCTACAAGAATCGTCGGCAATTGGAATTGCTGGTCGCACGCAGCGGGGGCCAATTGCGAATTGCCGACGACCAAAGCGCCTATCTTCCCCTGGGCCAGGACATTACCGATCCCCAGCGGATTCTCACGTCGCTCGAAACGCTCTTGCGACGAATCGAACCTGGCCACTAGACTCCCACCGCTTTTCTCCCCAGACCGTGAGAGATGTATGCCCATGAACAGCCGCCAGCGCAAACTGGTGGTTTCGAGGAACGTCGGTGCAGTTGACTCTTCTGCAAATAGCACAACGATGTTGCCTGGCTTGGATCACATTATTGATCGAAGCAAGCTTCGCTTACGCGCAAATCGAGGCCGCGTTTGCTCCACCCCCCGCGCCATCGGCTGTGCGTGGCGTCCAAGATATCAACGCAAATTATTCATCCCCTGCCGCGGTCGCTGCTCCTCCCTCGGCGGAAGCCACCGAGCCGGTCATTGATTACTCGGTCACGCCCACACCCACGGCAGGAACCGCCAAACCCCTGGAGGGGGGTGAAATCGTGGCTCGCATTGATGGCGAGATCGTGCTCGCGAGCGACGTCCTCTGGCAAGTGAATTTGATCCTCGACGCCAATCGCGAGCGCATTCCCCCCGATCAAGTGGAAGACGCCAAGCGCGCTTTGTTGCGTCAGCAAGTGATGGGCCTTATTGATACCAAGATTTTGTACGCTGACTTTCGTCGCAAAGTTCCCGCGGAAAACCTTCCCAAGATTGAAGAGAACCTTGCCGAGCCCTTCGAGCAGACGGAGATGCCACGCTTGTGCGAGGTCTTGAAAGTCAAGGACCGCCAAGAATTAGACGAATTCCTGCGGACGCGTGGCACATCGATCACCGACGTAAAGCGCCAGTTCAGCGAACGGACAATTGCCGGGGAGTGGCTCCGCCAGATGGCCCCCAAGCCCAAGCAAGTCACGCACGAAGATTTGTTGGCCTTTTACCAAGAACACGAATCCGAGTTTGACTTTCCCTCGCAGGCAAAGTGGGAAGAAATATCCGTCCAAACAGCTCGCCTCAATGGCGATCGCACGGCCGCGTGGCAGGCCATCGCCGAGATGGGCAACGAAGTTTGGCAACTCGTGACGCAGAATCCCAACTTGCGCGGCCCCGTGTTTGCAGATATCGCTAAAGCCAAGTCACACGGCATCACCGCGTCGGCAGGAGGCGTCCACGATTGGACCACACGCGGAGCCCTGCGCAGCACGAAGATCGACGAAGCGCTCTTTTCCCTGGAAGTTGGCCAAATGAGCGACGTCATCGAAACCGAAATCGGCTTTCACATTATCCGGGTCCTCGAACGCAAGGAGGCCGGCCGCACCCCGTTTACCGAGGCCCAAGCCGACATTCGCAAAACGCTCGAAACCCAAGGCAAAAAAGAGCTCGTCAATGTCGAGCTCGACAAGCTCCGCGACAAGAGTCGCATCTGGACTGTCTTCGATGGTGAATTTCGAGGTTCAGAAATTAAGCAGCGACAACGCGAGATGGCGCAGAAGTAATTTCTGGCTTGTGGTTGAGGTCTTTGACCTCGGGCCTCGCATCCATCCGACCTCAGAGAGGTCGGCTACAGGATCGTCTTGCATCAGAAATTCTGATGTACATTCTCTACTGAATTGCACCGATTGATCGTTCATCGTGCCACCGGTACACTCACAGGTGACGGCGCGTAAGTGATTGCCGCAATGGCAGCGGCAGATATTTTACTCTGCGAAACGGAATAACCCCGGCTCTGAGTCACCCAGTTTTGGAGCGAGGCAAAAATCATGAGCACGACAGCCAAAAGGGAACCCGCGATGACTGATGTCGCAAAACTGATTCTTGGTGCTGAAGAAATCGAGCTCCCCGTTATTGAAGGGACCGAACAAGAACGGGCCGTCGACATCTCCAAGCTCCGCAGTGCGACGGGTTACATCACGCTCGACGATGGGTACATGAACACCGGCTCCACCAAGAGCGCGATCACCTATCTCGACGGCGAGCAAGGCATCCTGCGCTATCGCGGTTACCCGATCGAGCAACTCGCGCAGAACTGCGATTTTATCGAGGTCGCTCATCTGCTGATCAACGGCGAGCTTCCCACCGAAGACCAGTTGCAAAAGTTTCGCTTGAAATTGCGGCGACACACGATGCTGCACGAAGATATGCGGATGTTTTACGACGGCTTCCCCCGCGACGCACACCCGATGGCGATTCTCAGCTCGGTGGTCGGCGCGCTTTCGACGTTTTATCAGGATTCGCTCGACCCGCACGATAAAGGCCAAGTTGAAGAGTCGGTGATGCGGCTTTTGGCGAAGCTGCCCACCATCGCCGCCTTTGCATACAAGAAATCCATCGGCCAGCCGTTCGTGTATCCACGGAACGACAAATCGTATTGCGAAAATTTCTTGCAGATGATGTTCTCGGTTCCGACGGAACTTTACGAGGTCGACCCCGATTTCGTCGAAGCGCTCAACCTGCTGCTGATTGTGCACGCCGATCACGAGCAAAACTGCAGCACCTCGACGGTGCGGATGGTCGGTTCGTCGAACGCGAATTTGTTCGCTTCGATCTCCGCGGGGATCAGCGCTCTGTGGGGGCCGCTGCACGGCGGGGCGAACGAAGCGTGCGTCGCCATGCTTGAACAAATCCGCAAGGACGGCGGCAACGTCAAGAAATATGTCGACCTGGCCAAGGACAAGTCAAGCGGCTTCCGGCTCATGGGCTTTGGGCATCGGGTGTACAAGAATTTCGACCCCCGCGCGACCATCATCCGAGCCATGTGCAAGAAGTTGCTCAGTAAGCGTGAGATCGAAGATCCCATCTTCGATATTGCCCGTCAATTGCAGGATGTTGCCCTCAACGACGAATATTTTATCGAGCGGAAACTTTATCCGAACGTCGATTTCTATTCCGGCGTGATCTACCGCGCGATCGGCATTCCCGTGCCGATGTTCACCGTGTTATTTGCGATTGGCCGCCTGCCGGGGTGGATCGCCCATTGGCGCGAAATGCACGAGAACCCCAACAAGAAAATTTGCCGCCCACGGCAGATTTATACAGGGTCCACGATCCGCGATTTTGTACCGCGCGAACAACGATAAGGCAGCTTCCTGCCGCGTGCCACTGCTAACTTGTTAGCAGCTCTCTTAAATGTTTGAGACACGGATGGAGTTGCTTTCGAGGACATCCTGGCCAAATCAGAAGAACTGCTGGGGCAAGCCAGGAGTGGCACTCGGCGTTTTTCCTGTGCGTTTCAGTGTTGTCTGAATGCTTGCGCACTCGCTCGGTGAATATCCAGCGGCAACGCCGCCAAGAATCCCTAGCCACAACGTGGCGACAGTGAATAGCCAGGCGGCGTAAG
>JBGTMM010000167.1:0-1872 GCA_041743635.1 Bythopirellula sp. | reverse complement strand
GGCCTAAGATGAAACTCCGCATGGTCCCCCTCCTAAAGAATTCGCTGCTGACTCCGGCTCACCCTCGCAGTTAAGACGAGTTGGTCGGTCTGCAAAGAGTTTCGGCACGCGAGAGTTCGGAAAGGGAGTTTTTTTCCGATTTTAACGACAAAAATACGCGACTACCGCTAGCGGCTTAGCGTCGCTGCTAGCGCTCACTCGGCGTGGTTTGCGGAGGTGCGCGGCCCGAAATCTACGACGGCCGTCACGATCATCACGCCCAACGTCGCCGCGGAAAGCGGCCATGTCGTCAAACATAAGAATTGTCCGACGACGGTGATCAGCGCCACCAAAGGCATGCAAGCATAGAAACTGTTGTAAGCCCACCGTTGCCGATAGCCCGATGCTTCCTTGCGAACCATCCAGGCTGCGCCGAGGCCAATCAAGTGAATGGCAACCCAGGTTGCCTGCAGAATTAGAGATCCATCCATTGTTCTTCGCCGACGTTTCCGTACGCGGCGCCCCTGATGCGAGTTCGTTTGCTGATTCTGTGGACTAGCCTTGTCGCGCTAGCACACCTCCGAGATGTCAGCAACTTTCAACGCGATTCGCGTGCCAAACGGCACGCGTCGGATTCACACTTCCCTACGCACTCGCGAACAATAAAGATCGGCGCGCAGTTGTTGTTAACACAACACGATTGCAAAAAATACAACGGCGCCAGAATTCGAGTTCAAGTTAACGTGTGCTATCACCCTTAGCAGGCAACCCAGCAACTTGCAACTTCTTGAGCTCGCTCTCGATCTCGGCGGCTTGAATGTTGCTCGAAATCACTTTGCCGTCGGGTCCCACCAACAGAATGAGCGGCACCGTGACCACGCCCATTTCGCTCGCCAGTCGGCCATCGAAACCTTTCTCATCGTAAACTTGCTTCCAGGGCAAACGATTCGAGCTCAGATACTTCATCACTTCGTCGCGCGAGTAGTCCAGATTGACGCTGATAATCTCCAGGGTTTTGCCACCGTACTTGGATATTAATTCTTTCAGCACCGCGTGATCGGCAACGCACACGTCGGAAGTCGTCGTCCAATACTGAATCACGACGACTTTGCCCTCGAAGCTCTTGAGGTCGATCGCCGTGCCGTCGATATCCTTGGCTTGGAGGGAGATTTCCCGGCCCTCGCTGGTAAGCCGATTAAGCGCGCCCTTGGCGTGGGAGGCCGCGAGGTGGTTCGGATAGTCGGCGAGAATCCGCCCGTACCATTTTTTCGCTTCCTCGGTTTGGCCGGCATTCTCGGTGCACATCGCCATTTGCCGCAGCGCCTCGGGCGCATGTTCGGACTTGGGATGAGCATCAACAAACGCTTCGAGCGATTTGATCCACTCGACTTGCGCTTTGGCAAAATCGACGTTCGGCGCGCGCAAGGTGACGCCGTAGTACGCGGCCGACATGCGATGAAACTCGAAATAGGCCCGCAAATCTTCCGCCTCTTTGTTGTCCGCCAGTTGCTGCTCCAAGCTCCGCAGATATTCAATACCCGCGGGGAAACTGCCTTCCTGGGCCGCGGCACTCACACTGTCGGCCAATTGTTTGAGCCATTGTTCCCGCTCTTCGGTTTCCGTAAACGAATTGGCCAGTGTGAGCAACAGTTCAGCCCGCTGTTTGTTGAGCGCGGGTTTCTCCGCAGCCGCTGCCGCATTTAACTTTTGGTCGAGTTCTTGGATCTGGGTCATCCACTCTTCCATTTTTGCCGTGGGGGCCGAGTCCGTGTCGACCGTCGCCCGTTCGCCGGGACCACGGCCTCCGGAATCAAAGAAGAATCCCGCCGCCACTTCTTGCCCCGTGCCGAGCGTTGGACCATCAATCAATTTCCACGCACCCTTCACGCTGAT
>JBGTMM010000166.1:0-8851 GCA_041743635.1 Bythopirellula sp. | reverse complement strand
TGCCCGGATCGCCAATGGTGACGAACTCAATGTTGAACGAGTTCGCGCCGCCTCCGAAGGTGTCGGCGTGAGTGGGCGTGACCATGCACGCTAACAGAAAAAAGAATACAAGTGCCTTGGTGATCTTCATTAGACGCTCCTTAATATGCATTAGAAAAAAGAGTCCGCAGTATAAACGCACCCAGTTGTCGGTTCCAGTGTCACTATGTTGTGGCATCGAGGTATGACGCCGTATTCGCCCGCAAAAGACTGTCGACGTTGCGGTTTGCTCCGTCCGATTTTCCAGGTAGAATTACGGGATTAGTGTATCGGTCGGGTGGCAGAGTGGTCGAATGCACCGGTCTTGAAAACCGGCGAGCCTCCGGGCTTCCTGGGTTCGAATCCCAGCCCGACCGCTCTTATAGCAATAAGTCCAAGCTTTCTTAGCCACGGATGACCGGTATGCCAGTCCGGCAGACCGGACACGGATTGAGCATGGACATTTCAATAGCCAGAAATCTTTTTAAGTCCACAACAACGACGCTTGCCAGCCTCAGAGTCGCCACTTCCTCTTATCCGTGTTGAATCCGTGAAATTCCGTGGCTCTCGCTCACTTTAGGAATCCGTGATGCCCCAAAGCTACGATGCCCTCCTTGTGGTTTCTTTCGGCGGGCCGGAGGGGCCGGACGACGTGATGCCGTTTTTGGAAAACGTGCTGCGTGGCAAGCCGGTGCCGCGCAAGCGGATGCTGGAAGTCGCCGAACACTATCAGCATTTTGGCGGGGTGAGTCCGATTAATGAACAGAATCGTCAACTGATCACCGCCCTTGAACGCGAACTCGCCGACCACGGCCATCACCTGCCGGTGTATTGGGGCAATCGCAATTGGCACCCGCTACTGGCGGACACACTTCAAAAAATGGCCGAGGACGGCGTGCAGCGGGCGCTCGCTTTTTTCACCAGCGGTTACAGTTCTTATTCCGGCTGTCGCCAATATCGCGAGGACATTGCCCGGGCGCAAGCAGTCGTTGGCCCGCGCGCCCCGCAGATCGACAAGCTGCGGGTATTTTTCAATCATCCCGGCTTTATTGAGCCGTTGGTGGAATCCGTGCGAGAATGTCTGCAACAAATTCCGCGGGAGCGGCGCAGCCAAACTCCGCTGCTATTCACTGCCCATAGTATTCCACTCGCCATGGCGGAAAATTGCCGGTATGTTGCGCAGCTTCAAGAAGCGTGTCGTTTAGTGGCGGCAGGTGCGGGCCACGAGAATTGGGAACTTGTCTACCAAAGCCGCAGCGGCTCCCCCCACCAACCGTGGCTTGAGCCAGACGTGTGCGCTTCCATCGCCGCACTAAACATTAACAAGAAGCTTACCGATCTCGTGATTTTGCCCATCGGCTTTATTTCAGATCACATGGAAGTGCTGTTCGATCTCGACACCGAAGCCCGCGGATTGTGTGAAAGCTTGGGCATCAACATGCAACGCGCGGCAACGGTCGGCACGCATCCACGCTTCATCGAGATGATCCGGCTCTTGGTGGAAGAGCGGCTGGGCGCAACGCGCGAGCGCCTCGCGCTGGGACACTTAGGCCCCAGC
This sequence comes from Bythopirellula sp., assembly GCA_041743635.1. Lineage (GTDB taxonomy): Bacteria > Planctomycetota > Planctomycetia > Pirellulales > Lacipirellulaceae > Bythopirellula. The sequence continues at coordinate 7,275 of JBGTMM010000166.1, read as the reverse complement.
CATGACGTGTGCCCAGTGGATTGTTGTCTCTCTGCCCCCCAACGGGGGAGCGAAAATGTCGCGCAGTGAATCGATTTTTCCGCGAAGTCCTAGTGAATTGGAGGGGAGTAGTGGACGGTGGTCCCAGGAGGATTGCTAAGTCTGAATGAACCGCAAAGTCCGCCAAAATCCACCAAGCAAGATTTTTTAACCACGAATCGAAACGAATCTCACGAATCAAATTATTCGTGTCATTCGTGATGATTCGTCGTTAAAGAAGTCTTTCTATGTGCGCGCTTAGCGATTTTGTCGATTGATCGGGCTGCCACGGTTTTTCGGGCGGGACGATCCGCTTCCTGAACTTCTCCATTACGGTCTCTTCTCCGGCACGACGTAAGTTTGAAAAGTCACCGAACACGGCTGCGCCGCGACTCGCAAACTTACCCGTTCTGGAGCATTCGCCGATGAAACCGTATCTTCCCCTCTTGGAAAATTGGACCCCCGATCAAGCCGCCCGGATGGAGAGCGCCATCTTCGTGGCGCAGCACCGGCTTCAAGAGTTGGAAATGTTCCGCGACGAGCATCTCATCGACACGCTCCACCGCCAGCCGCGCCAGGATCTCGGCATCAACACCATGGGGACCGACCCACGGCTGCACCAGGAGTGGCAGGAAGGCCGCGCGGGGGATCTCACCGCCGAGCAATTATTCGAGGCCGTCAGCCGCGGGAAGATTTGGCTCAATTTGCGCCGAGTGATGGATCATCATCCGGAATACGCCAACGTAGTGAATCGGTTGTACGAAGAACTTGAAGCAACTTGCCCTGGCCTAGCCACTTACAATCGCTCGGCGAACTTGCTGATTTCGTCGCCCCAGGCGATTGTGTACTACCATTTGGATTGCCCCGTGAATATGCTGTGGCACATCCGCGGGCAAAAACGCGTGTGGGCCTATCCGCTCGAAGCGGGCATCGTTTCCGACGAGACCATTGAAGGGGTGCTCTGCGGCGAAAAATCCGAAGAGCTTGAGTTTCAGCCGGAGTGGGATGAACTGGCTGTGATTTATGACCTTGAGCCCGGTGAGATGGTCACTTGGCCGCAGCATACGCCGCATCGGGTGGTGAACACCCAGGGGGTGAATGTGTCGCTCTCGACCGAGCACATGACCAGCCGCGCCGCACGGCGGAATAATGTGTTCCTGGCCAATCGCCATTTCCGCCAAGTGTTTGGCGGGGAATTCCGCTCGACGCAGCTAACCGGCTGGGCGCCGGCCGCAAAAGAATTTGCGCTACGCGCGATGCGACGAGTGCCAAAGCTCGCCCCGGCCATGCAAAAAGGTTACAAGTACCCGGTGACGTTTGAAGTCGATCTCGACGCGCCCAACTGCGTGCGGCAACTCGCCGAATCGCACGAGCGCAAGCTCGCGCTGATGTAAAAAAGGGAATTTCGCCGAACGATTATCTTTTTTACCGTCGTTCACGCTCCTCGCGCAGTGCCTCTAGTTCCGCGATGGCTTCAAAATCCTTGGGTCTCCCGGCGGCCCGCTTAAGCTCAATGAGTTTGTCTAATGTAACGCATTGACATGGGTACCCGGCGAGTTGGAACTGCTCAGAGTAGGGCAATAACTGTTCGTAGTTGCCGCCGCCAAGGACTTCGCCTAGCAGATCGATGTCACCGAGATGTGTGGTCAGCGTAAAATTCAATCCCAAGCATAAAGTGGGTTCATCAAACTGAAACGGCAAACCGGGCGGGGCTCCGCGCAGATAAGGATGGCTGGATTGAAGAGCCGAGACCAGCCGATCAATGTTCTCGGCGGACCTTGAATAAACAAAATCAATGTCAACGGTCGATCGCAAGGATCCGTGTGCCGTGGCGGCCCACCCGCCTATAAGAATACAGTCGACTTTGTGTTTGTCGAAGAGGGGAAGAAACGCCTCGAGCAAAGATGACATCTCTAACTTTCTTCAGCGGACTTAGGGAAAGCTCCTCGCAGGGCCGCCTGCTGTCGTAGGAATTCGCCAAATTTTTCGACTCTTTGGGCGGGAGTCAATTTCAGGTTCTCGCGGAGCAAAGTGCGGTCAACGTCTTTCTTATAAAGCTGGATAATCAGATCGATGGAGGAAATCTCCTTGGCTCGTTGTTGCTCTCCAGACATGCTTATTTCCGCCCTGTACTTAATGCAATCTCCGGGGGACTTCCCCATCAGCAATTCCATTGTAGTCCAGCAGTCGGATGTCGGCTATTCACTGATCCACCGTCTGCGTGTTCACATTCATGCCCAATTGCGTGGCTGGTCGATCCAAGAGCGGGCCAACTCGTTTGGCGAACTCCTGGGCATCGACATACCCTTCCATGAAGTCGAGTACTTCGCCCTCGGGCGAGATCAACAGCGACGAAGGATAGCCACGGATTCCCAGTTTTTTGACGAGCGCCGCGTAGTTGTCGCTGTGAGCCAGCACCGATTCGGTGCGGCCATGGAGCATCTCTTGCACGCCTTGATTGCTGTAGGTGTCCTTGATCATTTTGCGGCAGAAGGCGCAGTTGTTCGAGGTGAACATCACCAACAGCGGCTTTTTGTGCTCGATCGCCACCTTCCAAGCTTCTTCGACCGTTTTGTGATCGAACACGCCCTCGGGGGCCGTGTGATCGGCGTGTGGTTTTGCGGCACGGGCTATGGCTGGCGATAGGAGTGCCACCGACATTAATAGGAAACTAAGTTTCTGCATGGTTTCAGATTGCCGAACGAGTTAGCGCGTTTGCCTGGCCGTGTTGGCTGAGGCGATTCCCAACTGCAAACGCCGCTTAAAGGTGTTCGCGTCGACATAGCCTTCAATCATATCCAGCACTTTATTGTTGGATCCCACAAGCACCGTCGTCGGATACCAGCGGACCTGCAATTTGGAAACCAACGTCGCATGCGTGTAGCGACTGACCTGCAAGGTTTCGAACGAACCTTTCACGATTTCATCCACTTCCGCTTGCTCATAGGTTTCGTCGATCATCTTCGTGCAATGCGGGCACTGGGGCATCGAGACGTATACCAAAATCGGTCGGTTCGATTCCTGGGCCGCGGTCAAGGCCGTCGGATAATTGTCGTGTTTAAAAAGTGGTGCGTCTTTGGCGGCGACAGCCACGGCAAGGGGTTGCTTAGCGGAGGCAATGTTTCCGACGGCGCTGGTTTCGAGGTCGCTGGTCTCGACGACTTGCTCAAGGACCTTGCTCGGCGGAGAGGGAGAATCGGCCCAACAGACGGCGGCGGGAGCAAGAAGTGCCGCGTAGGCGAACCATCGCGTCGTCCGGGTGACAGACCTGTCCATGCCGAGTTCCTCCGTCGATAACGGAATACTTCTGTTTGAGCTAACCAGAAGTATCGGCGGCTGCTAGCAGGAGCATGGACGATTATTTTTTGTGAAGCAGATTCCGCACGACGGCTGTAGCTTCGCGCTCCCCTAGCGTGCGCAACTTCGTTACAACCGGACGTATCAACATTGCACAACAAGAAACCGCGATTCAACGAATCGCAAGAACAAGCGAAAATAGCCGCGTGTCAACGAATCGCAGGGGTATCGCCTTCAGACAGCCGCGCCTTGAGTGCGGGCCTTCTGCACGCCCACGAAACCCAGCCGGGCTTTCAAGCAAGTCTGCCGGAAAGGCTCGGGATGCGGCACGCCCAAAAGGCGAAAGGTTTCGATCTGGCCATTGCGGAAGATCAGGTCCCCGGAGGGATACCACTCCTGCCCCGGTTGCACATCCAACTGAATCGTGTCGAATCGATCGAGCGACACGCTCTGTTGCTCGCCCCCGCCAAAGGACTGTTCCACCAGCACGCGGCGGTTCGTGAGCCGATAGCGTCGGCAGCCGGGGTTCGAAACGCCGAACACCACAAAGGGCAGCCGCGGAATCAGCATGTGGAAATAGACCGGCAGGATAAAGGGAATCGAAACGAGCGCCAGAATCCGCCCCACAGTGATCGGCAAGCCGAACAGTGTGATCCCGACGTCGTTGGCAAACCGCCGCCCCCACCAACGGCCATAGGCAGTCGCCCCCAGCGACGGCCAAACCGTCATAATCGTTACTTCTTTTTCAGTGGTCGGGGCAACCCCAGCAATGGCAGTCGACATTTTCACGTTTCCACCGGATATCAGATTCGCCTTCCAAGACCAGCAAGCTACCAAAAGCGTGCTTGGGCGGCTAGTGGCAAGTCCGGCGAGCAGATATCACAGGCGAGCGGGGTAGCGTCAGCTCCCTGCAGCTTTGAACAGGGAGGTAGCGCAACCCCGCTCGCCATGGCATTTGCCTTGCCCGGCGATGCAGACTGTAGGTATGATAGGATTATTGGGGTCGAGATGCCGGACCAAACAGTAATTCGCGTCATCGCATGGCAAATCATCCCAATAAGCACATACGTGAAGCGATTGAATACGCCCAAGAGCGTGGCTGGACGTTCACCAAGGCAACTGGCAGAGCCCATATTTTTGGAACTTTGTGGTGTTCTCAAAGTAACCGCGAGGGCTGTCGATTCCGAGTTTATTCGACTCCACGCATTCCTGAAGATCATGCTCGGCGCGCTCGCCGAGCGGTAGACAGTTGTCCTCACTGAAGGAGCAACCAGATGAAATATGAATTCTCGTTGATCCTGACAGACTCCGATGTTACTGACGAGGACGCCGACAAACTGTACGCAGCCGGTTGTGATGATGCCAGCATTCTCACGCGCGACGGCGTCACGAGGCTCCAGTTCGACCGCCAAGCCGCCAATCTGGACGAGGCCCTCGCCTCAGCGATTCAGGGCGTGGAGCGTGCGGGACTGACCGTGGCGCGTGTTGAAATCGAGCGGCATGAAGTCCCGCAGATTGCGTGAGTTTACCGGGCAGCCTGTCGCTACGGATTACCGCCATCTCCGCAGCAACACCCCCGCGCTCACCGCCGCCACTATCAGCAATGCACCTGGCTCGGGGATTGCCTTACTGGCGACGCGAAAACCAAAGCCGTTGGCCTCGATCGTCGATTCGTCGCCGATCCGGTGCGACGATAGCAAGCTGATGGAGTGGCTTTTACTGTGACCGCCGCGAAGGCCGCGAGCAGCTGTACTTGGTGGGCCGTTCACCAAATCAAAACTTGTCTCCTCCCATTCAAAGACATTGCCCCCTTGACCCATCGTGCCGTACGGGCTCAGCCCACCGGTAAGCGTAATGTCCGCTAAACCAGTAGCGAAATCATTATTGTATACGGCTGTGCCCATCGCCGTGCCGCTCGCCACGGGGGTGGGGACACTGTCGCTACCCGTGGGGTAATTGTAATAGACACCGCCACTGGGGTCATAGTAGGCCGCCTTGTACCACTCGTCAACGCTCGGCAGGAAATACCTCGCCGAACTGTTGCGGTAGCGATTGTTCGGGTTATAGCCAGGATCGCTGGCCGTCCACAACTCGATATCAACGTTCGCGCTGTAGCCACCTTCACCCGGCTGCAGGGCGAATTTATAAGCGGGCGTACTGCCGCTCGAGATGTTGAGCCAGTTGATAAAGCGGGCCGCTTCGTTCCAGCTTACCGATGTGGCCGGCTTTTCAGCACCACGGGTATCCTTCGTAATGTTGAGGCCACCTTCGGCGTTCGCCTTGTCGATCATCTGCTCGGAGATCTCATACGTTCCCATGCGATATTTGTAGGATACTGAACCCACGGGATTCGGGCTGCCCGTGATGTCAGCGACGTTGTTCGGATCGCCGATGCTGACGAACTCAATGTCAAAGGTATTGTCACCGCTGCCAAAGGTGTCGGCTGCGGCACGGTCGGCACCGTTCGGAACAATCAGGACGGCGAAAAGGAGCGTAAGAAATCTGGTTAACCTCATAAGTTGTTCTTTCCAAAGTACGTAGACTGCAAACAAAAAGGGCCCACCGAGGCGGATGCCTCAGGGACCCTTGGGAATTGCAGAATACTCGTGAGCGTATCTCGAATCGTTAAATAACTAGCCGTGGCCCGAGGCGGGCTGAGCCTTGAAATCGTTAGCACCCATTATGGCAAGCAATATCCCCCTGTGTCCAGAAAAAGAAAAACTTTTCCCGCGAATGACGCGAATCAGCGCGAATGTAGATTTTATTCGCGACCATTCGCGCTATTCGCGGGTAAAAATGGCGAGCGGGAAACGTGAGTCCCCCGCTCACCGCGCATAAAAAACGGTCCGCGGCGATTGCCGCGGACCGTTCGGTTTCCCGTAATGCTTCACCTTAAACAGCGGAAGCAGTCGCAAATTCGGCGGCCCCAAAATTCTGACGCTCGGCCAGGACCGCGGCGTAGACTTGGGCAGGCAATTTGGTGGCGCTGACGACCACATGCGTTTTCCGGCGACGCCGTTTGGCGGCGGCCTCTTTCATCATTCGACCACCAATCGTTCCCCTGCACTGGTCCGAACCACAGCAACAGCGAAACGCGCGGAACAACACATCCTCCGTTTCATCGTAGTCCATGGTGATCAATTCACCGGCTTCGATGTCCCGAGTTGCGAAATAGATGCGCGTCTCCACGTCGAGCCAAGAATTTGGTTCGCAACTGTGGAGCACCTTTCCCGCAAAGTAAGGATCGTCCAGGTGGAGCCCTGGCGCCATTTGCAACGAGTGCAATGTCATCTCCGTCTTAAGCGTGCCATTCATCCTAAACAGGACGCTGCCTTGAGAAAAATCCCGCAGCACAAGCACCCCTTGTCCACGCTTGTCATCAACGTCGAGGACACGGAAGTCTTTCCAACTTGCTTCGTTGGACACCACCGTCAGGTGGTCGGGATAGAACCTTTTCATTTACGGTAAACCATCTCACTTGTGATACTTGACGGGGAAAAAAACGATTCCAGCACTCGGTAAACAGTGGCTTCCTCGTAAGGCTTGCAACTGAATACATCGAGATAGATGTCGCGGTGATTGTCGTTCGTGTGGAACGAAATCTGGCTCGTTTCGATCAACTGCACGCCGGAGCAACCGGTCTCGTGCCCCTTGCCAAAGCGGGCCACGATCGGGGGTCCATAGCGGACCATATCAATGTCATCGGCGCAAACTTGCAGAAAATCGTAGAGTTTTTCAATCGACAGCAGCGCTTCGTTGCAGCCCAGAGCCGTGACCATCATATGCTGGCCGTAGTGCTTCTGGCCGTTGTGAACGATCCGTCGATACTCGGGAGGTGCTTGAGTCAACACAGAATTAAATCTCCGTTCATGCGGGGAATCACGAAATAATGGTGCAACCTGCGGCAACGTGCCGCATGAGAGTCAGTTGCGATATGCCCTGGCAAGGAAATTAAAAATG
>JBGTMM010000165.1:0-4858 GCA_041743635.1 Bythopirellula sp. | reverse complement strand
CGGTAAACGGCCAGATCGCTCCGTTGCGATGATAAACATTCGTCACGCGCAGAACGGGAAACGGATGGGCCAAACTGTAATAGCCCAAATGATCGCCAAAGGGCCCTTCCGGTTCAAGCCGATTGGGGATGATCTCGCCCGTGATACAGAAATCAGCATCCGCATGAATCGGCAAACAATCCTCACGCGAAATCATCCGCACCCGTCGGCGGCCAAGCGCACCGGCAAAACCAAGTTCGCTCATCCCCTCGGGCAGCGGCATCACCGCGGCCACGGTCATCGCCGGCGGGCCACCGACGAAAATGTTCACGCGAAACGGTTTGCCCGTCGCAAGCGCCGCGGCATGATGCACGCCGATCGAGCGATGAATCTGATAGTGCAAACCGATTTCCGCATCAGTGCGGTAATGCTGTCCCGTCAATTGCACGCGATACATGCCCAAGTTGCTGTGCTTGAGGCCCGGGGTGCGGACGTCCTCGGTATAGACTTGCGGCAGCGTCACAAAGGAGCCGCCATCGTGGGGCCAGCTTTTGAGTTGAGGCAACTCACTGATCGTTGTCCGCTGGGCGAGAACGGGTCCGTTCGAGACTCGTTTGGGCAACATGGAAAGGCCGCTAAGCGGCACGCCCAAATAATGCCAAGGTCGGCGGGCAAGCTGCGTGGGATCTCCGCGCAATTCGACAAGCTGCTTGATCGCCTCCAAGCCATCGCGGAACATCAACCGCACGCGGTCCATCGTGCCGAACAGATTGCTGACCATCGGAAAACGGCAGTCACGCACATTGGTGAACAACAGGGCCGGCCCGCCGGCGGCCACAACCCGGCGTTGGATCGCCGCCGCTTCCAGATTGGCGTCGATGGGTTCGGCAATTCGCACCAACTGGCCGTGCCGCTCGAGATCGGCAATACACTCTTGGAGACTGCGATAACCCATGAGCTTGGCGATAATTGAACCAGAAGAAGTATCCCCGCCGTTGGGGAATAGTGATCCGATTCTAGCGATAGCAGTCTCGGCTTCCACCCAACCGCGCCCCTGACTCCAGAATAACCAGGTTCGCTTTCTGCGGTTTGGAAGGGCTTTGCGGGGCCTGGCGGGGGAAAAACCTGCCAAAATGGATCGCAAAACTGGTGCATATTCTCAATGGGTCATAAAATGGAGCCAGGGCCCCGCGAGGTCCCAGTGAGACGTAAACCAAGCTTGCCAGCTTTCCCCGCTCGTTATTTGAGGAATAGCTTCCAAGTTAAGTTATTGCGACACGCGAACAATCGCCATCGGCGTCCGCATCCGCGATTTCCCGAGATCAGGACCACTGTCTATGAATCACGACCGCCATGAAGAGGATCACCGCATCCCGGAAATTGCCATCACAGGCGATCTCACCGAACATGAAGCCGACCTGACCGAACGACTCTTGGATGTTGAGCCCGGCGGACAATGCACGCTCTATTTTGACTCGCCCGGTGGCAGCCCCTATTGCGCAGTGTCGCTGATGACCCTGATTCGCTTGCGCGGGCTGCGGGCGACCGGGATCGTCACCGGCGAATGTTCGTCGGCGGCCCTTTGGCCCTTTGCCGCCTGCGAGCGGCGATTTGTCTCGCCTTACAGCGTGCTACTTTTCCATCCCATGAAATGGCAAAGCGAGGAGAATGTCGGCTTGGCCGAAGCCGCCGAATGGGCCCGGCACTTCGGGGCGCTGGAAAAAGACATGGATGCGCTGCTCGCCGATCTGTTTGGTGTGTCCCGTGAAGTGATGCAGAGTTGGATTAATCCAGGAAAGTACATCTCGGGCGCGGAGCTGGCTGGGGCAGGTCTGGCCGAAATAATTTCCGCCGCCGATTTGGTGAAGCCAGCGGGAATCTTCCACATCCTGTATCACGAAGACCGCAACGGCGAAGTTCTTCCCACCGCCGGCAAACCAAAGCTCCGCAAAGCGCCGTGAGCGTGCTCGACATGGCCGAATCGGTGGACCTGCATATTGTGGTTGGGGTCGTCGCACCTACTACAGGATGTGGTTTCGCAAAAACATTCGCGTGATTTTTACAGCACCTCGCACGCCCTCCACAATTTGCGTGTTGGCTACAAATCGTCGTTGACTTTTCTCTAACTTGCATTGGCTCGCACTTCGAGGGTTTTGTGCGCATGATTGTAGAGCAATCCACGGACGATTTCAGCAACGATTTTTGGGCCACTCTGGGGTTTTGTGGTGAGGAGGTTTTCGTGGCGAGACACCTGTCCGCGCTCAAACCAGGTAAGTTGCCAAATCTTCACGAGTGTCGATAGACCAGAGCCTGTCATGTTCAAAAGGCCGAGAGTGACAAGTGTTTGTCACTCTCGGCAAATACGGATTAAGCCGTCAATGGCGGAGGGGAAACCGCGAATTCTTCAACCAAACGTGCGGCGATTTTCAGGTCGTTTTCTCTTGGTAAGAATGCCCCACGAACACGCATGCGGCGAATGACCCCCTTTTCTTGGAATTCGCCGCCCAATTCTCTGCGCAGCATAAAGGAGTCTCTGCGCACGATGATCGTGCTGGCCGGATCGACTTGCCAACTTCCCAGGTCGTCGGGATGCGTGAGTTCCAGATAGCTCCACGCGCGATTCGCTCCGCGCAACAAGACCCCTGCGAATTTGTCGCTTTCAATATGTGCGTCAACCTGTGAAGGAGCAGAGCCGTCTCCAGGCACTTGCCAAGCTTCGATTGCGGAAAGATTGGTGGTGAGCATTACCTTGGGAAAGCACTCGAGCAGCGACGTTTGCAGAGACAGAAGCGCGTCGACGATCACCAACCGACTATCCGCGGTCGTGACTCGCCAATAGATGTGGAGCGTGAAGGGCTGCGCATCTGTTTGGGGAAAGTTTGCCACGAGGTCATCGCCCCGTACGAATTTGTCGAGTCCCACTGTAGAGAGGGGGGTGGACGCGGCCTCTTGCGCGGCGACAGCCACGCCCAACAAATTCCCACAGAGCGACGTGTTATTCCAGGCTAGGCCGCTCACGCCAAGTGCGGGATTCAAGAGATCGACTTGGGCCTGCAAGAGACCCGCCTGCAAAACGGCAAGTCCATCGAGTATTTGCCAAGGCGGTAAAACAATTGGCATATGAAATCTTAAGGCGCTAGACGCTAGGCGCGAGTCAGAGGAAATACTCTCCTCTAGCGCCTGACGGCTAACGTCTAGCGCCTACCAATAAAAAAACCCCGCCGAACACCGAGGTGCTGCGACGGGGCCGGAACAGAGAAGAGGCCGAGTGTTTGCTAGGTGGATGATAAAATATAAGGCAATCGCCTTCCACTCGCACTTTTTCACACGCTAGTGGTCGGATTGTCTTGCAAACAATTAACCTTCATTCACTCTTTCAATCACGATCATACTCATTCCGGCAGCCGTGTCCAGCTTTCTTGCCAAAATCTTTTTGAGAATTCCTAGGTACAACTAGATCATTTTGGGACAATTTGTCGTTATTACTTATTTGGTAAAGCCTTACGCTTACAGCACCACAACGTCTTTGCACGCAAATGAGGGTTTATGCTGGAGTTTTCACGATTGCTCACGGTTTGCGAAACGGCGGCCCGGGCCGGAGCCGCAGAACTCTTGGGCTGGCAAGGCAAGTTTACCACTCGGGAAAAGTCGGCTCGCGATCTGGTGACCGATGCCGACTTGGCATCGCAACGTGCCGTCGAAGAGATTATCCGCCAGGAGTTTCCCGATCATGGCTTTTTGGGCGAAGAAAATCCTGATCGTCGACAACTGGAGCTTCCTTACTGCTGGGTGGTTGATCCCTTGGATGGCACGACGAATTATGTTCACGGGTTTCCCTGTTATGCCGTGTCGGTGGCAGTCGCTTTTGAAGGCCAACTAGCGGCTGGCACCGTGATCAATCCCTTGAATGGCGAATGTTTCACCGCGGCCCGTGGGTTGGGGAGTCAACTCAACGGTCAGCCCATTGCCGTCAGCGACACCACCCAATTAAACCACGCGCTCGTGGCTGTGAGTTTTCCTCCTCATCCGCGGCCTGACTCACCTGATATCCAGGCGTTCCTAAAAATCTCTCCCGAATGTCAGGCCGTCAGGCGCACAGGATCGGCCGCGTTGAATTTGGCCTTCGTGGCTTGTGGGCGCTTGGACGCTCATTGGGCCCACTTCATCCACAGTTGGGATTCCGCAGCGGGAGTGTTGCTGGTGCAAGAGGCGGGCGGTGTGGTGGCGTCGTTTGCCGGGAGCGAATATGAAGTCGCCAACGGGGATTATTGCGTGGCCAGCACGCGCGAACTTTTTGACGAGATCCTGCCGCTGATTCAGCCGCCGGGGTGAAACTGAAGATTTGGTCCGCGTCCACAAAACCTCCGGCAAAGCCGGGGGCTGTCCCACAGTTAACTCAACGATTAATATACGATTGATGCTAACACCCCGACAACCCCCGGCTCTGCCGGGGGTTTGAATAACTCGCGACGATGCCATGTCCACAACCTTTGTTACCACGACTTCATATGGCACCTGGCTGCCTGGGGACTTGCGCGGCTACGTACGCAGTGGGGTGACGCTGCCGGGTGATCCACGGCTGTTGGAATTGTCGCGACAGTTGATGAAGGGTGAACCCGTGTACTTTAGCCAGCGTGAGCGCGATGCGCTGTTTACATCTCTTCTTGGGGCCTGCGATGAATTTGAATATCGATTGAGCGATGCGATTGTCGAGGCGTGGCATCTGCACTGGATTGTCTGGCACGGCGACGATGCCATCGACGTGATGATGGGTCGGCTCAAGACGCGCATGCGTCAGTCGCTCGCGCGCGGTCGGATTTGGACGGCGGGATATTGCGCTGAGCCGTTGTTCGACACGACGGCCATCGAATCGGCGCAA
>JBGTMM010000164.1:0-3077 GCA_041743635.1 Bythopirellula sp. | reverse complement strand
GGAGTGATGCCTCCCACCGGCTTTCGACGGGGGCTTCTGCTTGTTTGGCGAGCGGCGCTGTAGGTGTGTTAGTGACGGCTCCCGCCGACTTTCGTCGGGGGCTTCCATGTGGATGGGTGGCCCGGCCGGTGCCGCGAAGTTGCCGAGGGCGATCTGGGGTATCTCCACAGAATCGGCCGTGACTTTCAGGCCGTGACGCAGTGATCGAAGGTTGCTTGGATGATTCTACGAAAACTAACGACTTTCGGCATGCATCGAAGTCACCTAGCGACGTAGGCAGCGCATTAAGCAACGCCGTCGTTGGTGCGTCGTGCATGGCCTTTGTTCTGGAACGGCGACAACAAGTCCAGACAGACTATTCGTGCCGACGATTTTCTCGAGTGTCGTCATAGTTTGTACGCCGCGAACAAACTCAAGTTGAACCAGCGGCGTATCCCCAACATCAATAGAAAATACCCCGTTCAGGCCGCTACGTTCGGTGCCTCCAACAAATTCGTCGGTCGGTCGACCGTTGCTATCGACGCGACGCGCGCGAATTATAACACCAGATGTTGGAGTGCGCGCATCAAGGAGCACCGTCGCGCCGCTAATTACACCTGCGAACGATTGGCTACTGACCGCGATTAAGGAGAGGGAGAAGATCGCTAACATCACAAGTGGGTTTCGGACATTAATCATAGCACTTACCTCAAATTGATAGAGAAACGAAGGTCGGACAATTCCGAATATTTCATGTCAGTGGATATGAACGGTGCATCTTTGAAGCGAGGCTCAATGATTAGGAAAAGGACCAAAAACTCGCCTGCGTTTGGTTTCGTAACCTCGAGCGCGTGACGCGCCAAATCCGTCACCGGCTCAGGCAAGAGCGCGAGCTTATCGAATGTCGGCAGGCTCGCGTTGTCGTACACGCCGCGAACCAAATATGCATCCCCGCCAGTCGCAATCGCATTGCCTCCGAACGATAGCCAGCTTGTAAATGTGTGGTAGTTCTCCGAAAAACTTCCGTTCTGTTCGACAATGACAAGCCGCTGGTCATCAGCCAAGCTGTGACCACTCGCCGTGACTTGAACCCACTCGTCCACGTGTTTATTCCTGTGGTCGAGCAGCTTTGTAAGCGTCGCAGGTCTCGGCGGCAGCGTCGCCACGGTGGAACCTTGAAGTTCAAAACGGCGCTCCTGACCTGGAAGAAGATTAAATTGGGCGGCGAGGGGTAAACCCGCCGTAAAAACCATAGTGACTAACAAAGTCCATCGTGCGAAGCGCACTGATCCCACATCAAATTCGTATCTCCGCCTGCTTGCATTCTCAGTATCCGCTGGCGACAGCTTCTTAAGGTGGAATTGGAAAATGCCGATGATCGTCAACAGCGATAGGATAACGTATAGCGTAATCGGCGCAGAGATCCCCTCAACACCTCTTTGCTGTACTGCTGCGAAAAACCCAGCTCCTTGAACAGCAGCAAACGACGCCAGAAACATGAGCGGGCCATATGCGTCCTTGTTTCCGAACCGAACCGAATCAGTTTTACGCGCATAGAGCCATAGCCACAATCTAAATAACATGTAAAAAGGAATGCGAAACGGAAGTGCGGCGATTGCTAGGCATTTCACCAGAATCTTATCCGATGGACCGAGTCGTACCATTTGGAACAATGCCCCATTAAATGCCTTGGGTTGTACACAATTCTAGGTCACTACTAAGACGTTAGCAACAGTTTTTTCTCCGATTGTAGTGGTGGTGTGGCCCTGTTGGACTGTTCGATCGACGAGCCCCTGCCTCGGAGTCCGCGGAGAAACAGTGCGGATCGGCGAGACGACGTCATTGGTCGAGTTCACCGCGCGCCGAACGGCGCAGACGCTCGTATCCGATTCGACGCTCCTTGCAGCACTGCTTCCGAGCAAGCAGTGGCACGGTTCGCGTTGTCGATCGTTTCCGCGCGTCTACTTTTTGCTATTCAGCACCGCCTGGGCCGCGGCGAGGCGGGCGATGGGGACGCGGAAGGGGAGCAGCTTGCGTAGTCGAGGCCGGCGTTGTGGCAGAAGTTGATTGAGGCGGAGGCGCCGCCGTGTTCGCCGCAGATGCCGACTTTCAGATCCTTGCGAGTCTTGCGGCCCTTGCTCACGCCCATCTCGACCAACTGCGTCCAGCGATTCGCTCGCTCCTAGACGATTGTACCGCGACGAACGGGCGGCGGGCAATCAGCTTACTTGACTGCGCGCCGAAATCAATTGACGATAGAATGGAAGTACCGGCCGTTCACGAAAGTTTTGGTGCCCGATGGCCTCACGCGAGCTTGAGAGAATTCGCAGCGCCGTCTTGGACCAGCGATTCACGTTGACGGAGCATGCTTACGAGGAAATGGATGACGACGATCTCGACGTATTGGACATGGAATCCGCGATTCTCACCGGCCGGATTGAACAAACGTTGACGAAGGACCCGCGCGGCACGCGCTACGTTGTTGTCGGGACCGCCACAGACCAAGTAACTCCGGTCGGCGTCGTGGTCCGGTTTGTTGAGCACGACCAATTGTTGGTCATTACCGTTTACGAGATCAAATGAGGTGGCCGCTATGTATGGCTTTTCCTGTGAACATTGCGATGGCCAAGTTCACGAGCGGCTTGTGGAACGCGAGGCGCTTCGGCACAAGGGGAGTTTTGTGATCCTGGAGGATGTGCCGATCGGAGTCTGCGACAAGTGCGGGGCGCGGTACTTCGACGCTTCGGTCTTGCGTCGAGTCGCCGAGGTCGGCCGTGGTGCAACAACGGCCGTGCGAACTGTCCAAATACCTGTGGATCGCTATTCGTCGGCGGGCGACCTCGCGCGGTGAAGCAACCATCAACCTCGTTCCCAGGCACTCGCCATCGTTGCTTTACACGACGTTCGCCCCGATAGGGGCTCAATAAGTCAGCCCAGGGCACAGCGCAGCGCCGCCCTGGGGGACTGGCTATGGAACATGGATCGTCGCCCTGAAAGGGCAATACAAAAGATGGAACGTGGAGCGTGCCTAGCTTGTTTCGCCCTTTCAGGGCTACGATCGCGTCAACTGACAACTACCCAGGGCGGCGCTCCGCGGC
>JBGTMM010000163.1:0-4771 GCA_041743635.1 Bythopirellula sp. | reverse complement strand
TTATGAGTGCGTCGTCGAGCTCGAACCCGAGTTGGTCAATTCGCTCAAGCGCGGTGAGTCGATTCCGCTGTCGGTGGAAGTCCCCGAACACGTGCGGCCGATCAGCCGCATTCGCATCACGGTCGGCAACGGCAACGTGCCACAACAGACACTGGTGACTAATTTCAAGCCTTGGCCCACTGAGGAAAAAAGGCCTCGAGACGGCATCGTCGAAACGCAGTTCACGACCAACAACGCCGCGAACAACGGTTACGGCTACCAACAGCTTACCAATGGGCAGGTGCTGCCAGTCAAGGAAACGATTTCAAACACCCAAGATGCGTTTGCGCGATCGCTGCAAAACGGCGGGCAAGCGGTGCGCGACACGATCAACCAAGCCACGCAGGACATTTTGCCGCCGGATGCCGGGCAAAACATTTCCAGTGCGGTGAATCGCGCCGGGCAGCAATTGGAGGATAACTTACGGAGCGTTGGGGATTCAACACGCGAAGACATTCGGCAACTCTTTGGCACGGAGTCGGTGGCGGGAAATGATGCGCAGATCATGCCGCCTGGCAGCACCGACGCGCCGAGTTTCGACAATCGCCAGACGCCACAGCAGATTCTCCCCGCCGATTCCGGCACGGCGAACAACGGCCGCCGTCGGCTCGATCAGCCGATTGGTACCAGCCCGGTTGGTAACTGGCAAAGTAGTACCCCTACGGCAACAAATCCGGCACCGGCCAGCACCGCGAATTCCAATTTGCCGAGCGGCAGCCGCTATGATTCAGCACCCCTTTTCTCGCAATCGAATGGCTCGCCATCGAATGGCAACATCGTGCCGCAGAATAATGGTTTACCGAACGGCACGTCGAACAATCAACCGGATCGCTACCCCAACGTCTTGCAGCCTCCTAACCTGGGAGTCGCGACAGCCGACAGCCGAAATGTTCAGGGAACCAATGAATCGCGCGCGAATTCGGGACCTAACTTCCCCCCCTTCACGCCCACGGCCGGTAACCAGCAATCGCCCGTCACACCCACTCCCACGCAAAGCGCGTCCACGCCGGAAATTCGACGCGATATGCTCAACCAGCCGGCCAATGCCGACATCCAAGGGGCCAACGGTTTGCCGATTGGTCAGCAACCGGTGGGCAATCCTCAAAACATTAGCACGCCAACGGCTCCGGCGACGGGCGGTTTTAATTGGGATACCAGTCCGCAACCTCAACAACCGGCCGTGCCAACAATCGCCACACCGGCCGGGCCGGTGTTTCCGCTCTTGCTCGCCTGGGTGCTGTTGAGTGGTTCGGGGGCGGGGAATCTCTATCTTTTTTGGAGCTATCTCGACGTGCGGAACAAATACCGCGACCTGGTCGACGAAGCGGCCCGGCGGATCAGCGGGCGACGGGTCCGAGATTAGCGGCGTGTTCGACCACTCGATATTGGGGCTTGGCGGTCGATAGCCACAATATATTGTGGTTTTTCCGATAAAGAATCGCTTTTTTTCGCGCTGGGGGCTCCCATGAAAGGCTTCGGTGGAGGCAACTCATCCCGAAGGGAGAGTTGGGAGAGAATCGCAGAGTTTGTGCGTCGCTTTATGGTATCAAATTGCTCAGTCGGTTTCCAGCCACGATTTTTGTGCCACGTTGCCCCCCCTGAAAAATTCACCGCCCACTGAAGTGGGCTCGCCGGCAGAGTCTTGCCGCGAGGGGTGAAAGCATCGACAAAATTCGCCCAAGAAAAATCGCGGCGAAGAGGTCATTTGAATAACCCCTGCGCCGCGATTGTCGTTTCAAAGTGTCGTGTTCAACCGCCGCTTTTCGGCGTTGACCGATTCTTAAGCGTGCAACGGCATGTGCTCGGGCGACTTTTCGGCAATCTGCCGCAAGCCCAACGACAGCATGATCCACGCCCAACCATTGAAGATCAAGTCGATGCCAATAAACAAACCAATGACCCACAGACTCGATGCCGGCCATTGTTTGTAGATCATCAAGCCCAAGATAAAGGTGATCACGCCATTGAGCATCACCCAGCCCGAGCCGGCAAACCGTTCGGCCACGGCGAATACCACGCGGAAGATGCCCGTCACCATTAAGAAAATGGCAATCAGCAGCGTGAGTTGCACCGCGGCGGTTTCAGGTTGATCGATGACCATGAATCCCACCAGGGTGTACATGATGCCCACGAGCAAGTGGAGCAACATGCCGCTCCAGCGGCCGACCCAAAACGAGTTGACAATTTCGCCGATACCCGCCACCAACAAGAAGAAGCCAAACAACCACGTCGCCGCCACTGTGATGGTGGCGATGCAGGCCCAGCTAATCGCTATCGCTCCTAAGACGACCATGGCCACGCCAAGTGCCATGAACCATTTCCAATACTGACGCAAAAGCCCTTTTTCGTGGGCAATGAGATCGACGATCGGTGTGTTGGATAGTCCGTTCATGGTGAGAACCTTCTAAAAATTGAATTATGGGCCGCGCGGAGGTTTCCCGGCACTTCCGCACGCGAAGCACTGGTCAACTGTAGCTTAATTCGGGAAGAACCCCTCGACAAATGCCCCGGCGAGGACGCCTTTTCGTCTGTCGGCTAAGAACCGGAATTACCGGCCCGCAATGACGCATTGAGAAAACCGGCATATCTGGCAAAATAAGACGATCCCGCCCTCGTAGCTCAGGGGATAGAGCGACGGTTTCCTAAACCGCAGGTCGCAGGTTCGAATCCTGCCTGGGGCACTAGATTTTTTCGCGTTTTCGAGGCTGAGCTCGTTACGAGTTACCCCAGTGGAACCTAGGAAATCATGAGCCTGCAGTAACGGTGTTGTTTCCATGTTACCGATTAGCTAAGCCGCGCTTGAGTTTTTTCCCGCACGGACTGCCGCACAGTTCCGGCTGCCCTTTGCAGCAGTCTTTTGCAAGGAAATTGAGCAAGTCGCGCATGCCATCGCATCGCAACGAATAAATAATCGAACGGCCCTCCCGGCGGGACTCCACTAACCCCGCGTGGCTTAACTCCTTGAGGTGGAAAGTCAGAGTTGCGGAAGGAATATCGAGTCGTTCCGCGATCTCACCAGCGGGCATTCCTACTTCCCCGGCGGGAACCAACAGCCGGAACACGCGGAGCCGGGATTCTTGGGCGAGCGCTGTCAGCGAAATTACCGCTTGCTTTATTTCCATACTTTCATAATATTGGAAACATCACCTGGAGGCAAGCGAACATGGAAAAGAAACCGAATGTCTTATTCCTTTGCACGGGCAATTCCTGCCGTAGCCAAATGGCCGAAGGTTTGTTGCGGGAATATGGCCACGACGTTTTCAACGTCTACAGTGCGGGAACGGAACCGGCGGACAGGGTTCACCCGTTGGCGATTGAGGTCATGCGGGATAAGGGTATCGACATAGGTAAGCAACAACCTAAACACGTAAGCGAGTTTCTCGGAAAGCTCCCCGTGCGACACTTGATAATTGTCTGCGAAGGCGCGAACGAATCGTGCCCGCGAATCTTTCCGGGCATGATGAATCGTCATCTATGGCCGTTTGACGACCCGGCTACGTTCGAGGGAACGCCAGAGGCGACAAAAGAGAAGTTTCGGAAAGTGCGGGATGAAATTGAAACCAAAATTAAGGAATGGGTAAGCCATGAGCGTTGAACAAATTGTGAAATCGAAATACGGCGACGTTGCCAAAGCCGGTTTATCGAGCGACCATGTCGGCGTTAAAGCCATCGCGGAAGCGTTCGGCTACTCTGGCGATGAACTGGCGTCGATTCCCGCCGAAGCCAACATGGGGCTATCGTGCGGCAACCCTATCGCCTTTGCCAGCATTAGGCCGGGCGAAATCGTTGTCGATTTAGGCAGCGGCGGCGGGCTTGACGTGTTCCTTGCGGCTGCCAAAGTCGGGCCAACGGGAAAGGCCATCGGCATTGATATGTCGCCGGAAATGCTGGCACTTGCTCGCAAGAATGTCGCGAAGGCAGGGCTTACCAACGTTGAATTTTACGAATCGACAATCGACAAGTTGCCGCTGCCCGCTGCGTCGGTTGATTGTGTCATCAGTAATTGCGTTATCAACCTTACGTCCGACAAGCCGGCAGTATTTCGCGAGATAGCCCGTGTTCTGAAACCGGGTGGACGGCTGGCGGTGAGCGACATAGCGCTAAAGAAATCGCTTCCGCCGGAAGTGGGCAACGATCTTATGGCCTACGTCGGCTGCATTGCAGGGGCCATCCCGATTGAAGATTACCGGCGCGGGCTGGTGGCTGCTGGCTTTAGTGCCGTTCAGATTATCGACAGCGGAGCCGATCTCAATGCCTACGCAAACGTGGAGGGCCAATCGGGCTGTTGCTCCCCGCCAATGACTGTGGGGGAATGCTGCGAACAGCCGGCGGACGGGTCGGACTGTTGCGATAATCGCGCCGTGGCAACGCTACCCTTGGTATCGTGCTGTTCCAACGGTTCAACTAACTTGCACGGCGAGTTAGCGGACCTATTGGCGAAATATAGCGTCAATGACTACGCGGCCAGTGTGAAGGTTTACGCCGTGAAGCCATAAGCTACGCGATGAGGTCACAGTTTCGAGTCCTGCCTGGGGCACTTGAGAAGAGGCGAGAAACTAGAGGTAAGAGGCTAGGAATCGAGTCCCGTCGCTTACCTCATCCATGCAATTCGCGCCATTCGTGGCGCTCCCTCATTCCGACTGCCCGCGCACCACCTCGGCATGGGCCGCCTTGGCGGCGATAAATTCTTCGTTGTCAACTTTTTTGAAGCTCGCCAAATATTTGCGGGCTT
>JBGTMM010000162.1:0-2487 GCA_041743635.1 Bythopirellula sp. | reverse complement strand
TTGAAGCCCAATTGAATCTCGACGCAGCTCGCCACGGCGAGTCGCCTGCGGAGACCTGAGAGAGGCACGCTGACCGAAGGATCTGTTTTGTACATTCACAGGTTTTGAAAACGACCAAATGTGGAAGCCAGCCCTGCAAAGAAACATGAACTTGGCCAAAAAGAAACATATGTGGTCAACATGACCAAGTTGGACAAGTTGGCCAACTTGAATCGCCGCGAAAAAAACCCGCGAATAACTTGAGCCTCGCACAACGACACTTAAAACGTCGCCGCGACTTCAATAAAGCCCGCGAACAGATTGTCCACGTCTTGCGAGAGGAAGCCAAACAGGTCTTCAAAACCGCTGCCGGGAATGAGGCCCGAAACGCCGGCCAGCACGATGAGGTTGTCGTTGAGCAGCGGCCGGTATTCAACGCCGCTGCTAATGTCGGTGCCGATGTGTCGGTCGATGCCCGACTGAAAGACGAATTGTTCGAGCACTTCGGTGTGGTCGAACCAGAGCATGTTGAGATTGTTGATCGAGCGCAGTCTTGGCGTGATTTCCAAATCAAAGCCAAAATTGGCCAGCCAGAGGCCGGGGTTTACGAAGTTCGTTTGACCTTGAATCTTGCTCGAACGCAAATGAGGCACGAGGCTAAAGCGGTCGACCAAGTTCACGCCGTTAAGCCTGATCGCTTGTCGATTCCAATAGCTGAACGCACCACCGGCGAAGGCGGGGTTGTCCATGATCGCATCAAAGCCTTCGCCCCGATCATCAAAGATGTTATCGTCGCCGGACGAATAAAAACCCGACGTGCGGAAGCGAATCCAGTCGCGGTCGTAGGAAACCTCGAGCGCCGCCATCTGGGCCGAGATGTCGACCGGTTGCCCGGCAAGCGGATTGAGCGTGTCGTGGCCTGTCACAAAATAGAGCGCATGGTTGATGTTAAAACGATTGATGTGCCCATCGCCGGTCCAGCCGAAATAGACCGAGTCAACACGGTGCGGGGTGAACACTCCCACCGGATCGGGCCGAACAAGAAAGTTATTGCGGTCGAACACCAAGCCGTCGCTGTTGTCTGAGTTGTAGTGCAAGCTGAACTGCGAGGTATAACCGGGCCAAATGCAATCCTGGCGATAATAGTTGGCGATCAACACGTCCTGGGGCCGACCGCGCAGGCGATTCAATTCGCTGTTGGTTTCTTTTTCGAGTTGATCGAAGTAGGCGAGATTGAATTGGTCTCGGTTGGCGTGCCGCGTGCCGAAGAGGCGGGCACCCAAATTTGTGTCGGCGAACACAAACCCGCGGAAGTCGCTGACAAAAAGTTGCGAACCGACTCGCGCCGACGCGAAATCGTAGTAGGGGCTGGTGTCGGCGAGCTTGGTCTCGACGAACGCCTCCTCGAGCGCCAGGAAATTACGATAGCGCGTGGTGCCCGCACGCACGTCGGGACTCACAATGCCCAGTTCCTCGACGTCAAGATAGTTCAGGTTCAGCACCGGCGCGAAGCGAATTCGCCAATCGGCCGGCTTAAAACCCGCGTCGCCGTGGATCAGATCGACCGAGAAGCGATAGTCGTTCCTGATAAAGAATTGATCGGGATCGCCGAAGAATTCTTCCTGAAAAGGATCTTCGGTCGATTCAAACGGCGTGGTCGGGGTGGGGACCTGTCGAAATTCAAAACTGTAAAATGCGGTTGCTGAGAGGTTAAGAAACGTATGTTGCCCAACGATGGGATAGTCGCCTTTGAACAGGTTTTGCCGATAGGGATTGTACCACGCTCCACGGGCGTAGGGGGCGTCTTCTTCAAAAGGATCGCCGCCGCAGAACACGCTATGGTCGGGACCGTAGCGATCCCAGATCGGATAGCCGCCGCGCCAACGATCCGGCATCGGCACGAAATGTTCGTCCATCTGGCAATCTTCGGCCAAGATGCCCGACGAGCCCGAATAACCGACCGGCACCTGGCTTGGCGTGGTAACAAACATTTCCTCGGGCTCGGTAACATCGAATTCAGGAGTTTCGAGGGGCAAGTCTTCGCGCGGCGGTTCACGCACGGGGAGATTCGCGTCGTCTTCCAAAAATCCCCTGGGGAAGGGGAGCGGTTCACCGAGTCGATAATCTTCGCCCTCGGTAAACAAACCCAAGGTGTCGGAGAGCGCCGGGACGCGCTCGCCGAGCCAAGCATCCCGCTCCGCTGGTGAACGTTGCCGCGGCCCAACGAGCGGCAATTCTTCCGCGGCGTGAGTGTTTTGAGAAAGCCAACAAAGCGCGCAGAGCGAACCGGCGAGTATCGCGCGCAAGGCGATCCCCATGCTGTCGACCGACTTCATGTTGGCTGGTGACGAGTCTGCCAAAGGCACCTCATTGGTTCCCTTCTCACTCGCGCAACACCATCTCGCCGCGCGCAACTTATGCGCGGGTTGGAAACAGTAAGCTCATGGGCACATCCCGAGAGCAAATAAAGTCCCGTGAGCTAAAAAAATTGATGAGCTAAGCAGAAGA
>JBGTMM010000161.1:0-5022 GCA_041743635.1 Bythopirellula sp. | reverse complement strand
CGTTTGCGTCCCGGCAATCCGCCGCAATTGGAGAAGGCTCGCCAACTTTTCTCCGAGAAGTTTTTTGACGCGAATCGCTATCGCTTGGGTCGGGTGGGTCGGTTCCGCATCAACCGCAAGTTGGGGATTAATGTTCCCGAGACAGAAATGGTGCTGCGCCCCGAGGATTTGGTGGCTTCGATCCGCTATTTGCTGGATCTGTCCGCTGGGGATCAAGAGGCCGAGATCGACGACATCGACCATTTGGGCAATCGCCGACTGCGGACCATTGATGAGCTCGCCTGCGACGAAATTCGCAAGGGTTTCCTCAAACTGCGCCGCACCGTGCAAGAGCGGATGAGTCTCAAGGATGCCGACGATATCACCCCGCGAAGCCTGATAAATCCCAAGAGCATTTCGGCGGCGATTGAATATTTCTTCGGTCGCGGCGAACTTTCGCAAGTGGTCGATCAGACCAATCCGCTCTCGATGCTCACCCACGAGCGGCGACTCTCCGCATTGGGCCCCGGCGGTTTGAATCGCAAACGGGCCGGCTTTGAAGTCCGCGACGTGCATATTTCGCATTACGGCCGCATTTGCCCGATTGAAACGCCGGAAGGCACCAATATCGGTTTGATTTCGAGCCTGGCGATGTATGCCTCGGTCGATGAATACGGTTTTTTGATTACCCCCTACCGCAAAGTGAAGGGTGGCAAGCTGACCGATGAAGTCGTGTGGCTGCGGGCCGATCAAGAGTCGGAAGCCTATGTGGCCTCGGCTGACGTGCCCGTGAAAGATAATCAGATTCAAGGCGATGCCGTGGTCGCTCGCTTTAAGTCGGACTTCGTGCTCGTCCCCGTGGATAAGATCGAATACACCGACGTGGCACCGAGCCAGATGATCGGCGTGTCGGCGGGTTTGATTCCGTTCTTGGAGCACGACGACGCGAACCGTGCGTTGATGGGTTCCAACATGCAGCGCCAAGCGGTGCCGCTGTTGATTGCCGATCCGCCGGTGGTGGGCACCGGCTTGGAGCGCGACGTGGCCCGCCACTCGGGGATGTTGGTGCGTGCCGGCCACAAGGGGACGGTCAATTATGTGGATGCCACCCGCATCGAAATTGGTCCCGAGATTCATCACTTGCGTAAGTTTGTCGGCCTCAACGAGCGGACCTGCCAAAATCAGAAGCCGCTGGTGCGCGTGGGTGACAAGATCGAGAAGGGAGACGTGATTGCCGACGGTGCCGCGACGTTCAAGGGCGAGTTGGCCCTGGGTCGCAATGTGCTCGTCGCGTTTATGTCTTACGAGGGTTACAACTTCGAGGACGCGATCATTATCAGCGAAGAACTGGTGAAGAACGACGTTTATACCTCGATCCACATTGAAGAGTTCGACGTCGAAATCCGCGAGACGAAATTAGGCCGCGAAGAGTTCACGCGCGATATTCCGAACGTCAGCGAGAAGGCCCTCCGCAATCTCGATGAGAGTGGCATCGTGCAGATCGGCACGTTCGTCGAGCCGGGCGACATTTTGGTCGGCAAGGTTTCGCCGAAGTCGAAGACCGAGCTGACGCCGGAAGAAAAGCTGCTGCACGCGATCTTCGGCCGGGCCGGCGAAGACGTGAAAAACGATTCGCTGGAAGTTCCTTCCGGCATTGAAGGCATCGTGATCGACACGCAAAAGTTCTCCCGGCGGATGAGCCTTTCAGAAGACGAGCGCAAGCTGTTTGAGAAGTCGCTCAAGACCGCCGAGAAGGAAGGGAACGAGACGATTGCCGTTAAGTTTTCCGCGATGATCGTTGAGATCGAGAAGATTCTCGGTAAGAAGATCACCGACGAAGACGGCAATGAGCAGGTTCACAATCAAGACCCGCAATTCGTGGCCGATTTGGCGGGGCGGTTCCGCTTGGATGCGATCGACATCCGCAGCCCGCAAAAGGTGAAGGACGTCGAGAAAACTTACAAGACAATGTGGCCCGCGGTGGAAGAAGCGATCGACACCCGCGACCGCAGTCTCAACTCGATGAAGCGGGGCGACGAGCTGCGGAGTGGCGTGCTCCAAATGGTGAAGGTGTACATTGCCACCAAGCGGGTGATCTCGGTGGGTGACAAGATGGCCGGCCGTCATGGCAACAAGGGCGTGATCTCCAAGATTCTGCCCGTTGAAGATATGCCGTTTCTGGATGATGGCACCCCAGTTCAAATCATGCTCAATCCGTTGGGCGTGCCGAGCCGTATGAATGTGGGGCAGATTTTGGAAACGCATCTCGGCTGGGCTGGCGCGAAACTCGGTTTCCGCGCGGTGACGCCGGTGTTCGACGGTGCGACCGAAGAGCAGATCAACGATTGTCTGGCCGAGGCGGGCCTGCCGCGGCACGGCAAGACCAAGTTGTTCGATGGCCGCACGGGCGAAAAGTTCGAGCAGGAAACCACCGTGGGTTACATTTACATGCTCAAGCTCCACCATTTGGTGGATGACAAGGTGCATGCCCGCAGCACGGGACCGTATTCCTTGATTACGCAGCAACCGCTGGGTGGCAAGGCGCGGTTTGGTGGCCAGCGATTCGGCGAAATGGAAGTGTGGGCGCTCGAGGCGTACGGAGCGGCTTACATCCTGCAAGAGCTTTTGACGGTGAAGAGCGACGACGTCGAAGGCCGCACAAAGATTTACGAGTCGATGGTCAAGGGCGAGAACACGCTGCAAGCCGGCACGCCGGCGAGCTTTGACGTGCTGACCAACGAAATCCGCGGCTTGGGATTGAACATGCAATTGGAGAAACGGCAGCAGTTGTAAAGGATGTGTTAAATGATGCCCTGAAAGGGCAATATCTATTAACCCAGGGTTGCCACCAGATGAGCTCCGCGAATCTTGTGGCTACCCTGGGTTAGAGTTAAATGCAGAATATCGTCCGAGGTTTTGATGTGGTGTACCATCGGAGTGCTAACGAGGACGGAATCAGCCGTGGCTCATTTCGGCCTCGGTGGCGTGACGCATATTCACGACGCGTGCCGCTCCGCCGAAGAGATCAGAATGAACTTGAACCCAGGGTAGCATCAAAGTTCGTGAAACTCACTTTGCTGCAACCCTGGGCTAAAGGATGTAACCCCTGCGGGGTATCAGAGGCGTCTGAGTTTAGAGAATCGAAACTGAGTTGGACTCGATACCTTTGCTTGCCCATCAAAAAAACCTCAAGAATCCTTTTGCATTTTGCATTCATTTGATCCCTTAAAGGGGTTAGTAAGAGTACAGCACGTTTGCACTTTGCATTCGGCTCCTCAACGGGGAAAAGACAGTATGAGCAACATTCTCGATACCACCAATTACGACCGGGTGAATGATTACGGCTCGGTGAAGATCAGCTTGGCCCGGCCGCACGATATTCGCAGTTGGTCGTTCGGCGAAGTGAAAAAGCCCGAGACGATCAACTATCGCACCTACCGTCCGGAGAAGGATGGTTTGTTCTGCGAGCGGATTTTCGGACCGGAAAAGGACTGGGAATGCGCCTGCGGCAAGTACCGCGGCATGAAGTACAAGGGGATGATCTGCGACCGTTGCGGCGTGAAGGTCACGCACAGCCGCGTGCGCCGTAAGCGGATGGGCCACATCGAGCTGGCCGCGCCGATCGTACATATCTGGTTCTTCAAGGCGATGCCGAGCCGCTTGGGCAGTTTGCTGGCGATGAAGACCTCGAGCCTGGAGAAGGTGATTTACTTCCAGGATTACGTGGTCACCAATCCGGGTGACACGCCGCTCAAGCCGCAGCAACTCTTGACCGAGGAAGAATATCGTGCTGCCCGCGAGCAGTACGGCGAGACGTTCGAAGCCGACATGGGGGCCGAGGCGGTGCGCAAGCTGCTGATGGCTTTGGACCTGGTGAAGCTCTCGGAGCAATTGCGGATCGATCTCCGGGATACCGGCTCGAAGCAAAAAGCCAAGGACCTGATCAACCGGCTCAAAACGGTCGAAGCGATTCGCGATAGCGACAACAAACCGGAGTGGATGGTGCTGGACGTGATCCCCGTGATCCCACCCGACCTGCGGCCATTGGTGCTCTTGGATAGCGGCAACTTTGCCACCAGCGATCTTAACGATCTCTATCGTCGCATTATCAACCGTAATAATCGGCTCAAGAAGTTGGTGGATCTCAACGCCCCCGAAGTGATCATCCGCAACGAGAAGCGGATGCTGCAGCAGTCGGTTGACGCGCTGTTCGACAACAATCGCTGCAAACGGCCCGTGTTGGGATCGAGCAATCGTCCGCTTAAGTCGCTCACCGACATGATCAAGGGTAAGCAAGGCCGGTTCCGCGAGAACTTGCTCGGTAAGCGCGTCGATTACTCGGCGCGGAGCGTGATCGTGGTCGGACCCCGGCTCAAGCTGCACCAATGCGGCCTACCCAAGAAGATCGCGCTCGAGTTGTATCAGCCATTTATCATTCGTCGCTTGAAGGAACTGGGGCATGCCGACACGATCAAGTCGGCCAAGAAGATGCTCGAGCGCAAGGACGACGAGGTGTGGGATATCCTCGAAGAGGTGATCACCAATCACCCGGTGCTCCTCAACCGCGCCCCGACGCTCCACCGGATGGGCATCCAGGCGTTCGAGCCGACCCTGGTGGAAGGCAACGCGATTAACTTGCATCCGCTGGTGTGCAAAGGCTTCAATGCCGACTTCGACGGCGACCAAATGGCCGTGCACTTGCCTCTGTCCATCGAAGCGCAGGTCGAAGCTCACACGTTGATGATGAGCACGCACAACATCTTCAGCCCGTCGAACGGTGCCCCGATTATTAGCCCGTCGCAGGACGTGGTGATGGGGAGCTACTACCTGACGATGAACGTCCCCGATTGCATGGGGGACGGCATGATCTTTAGTTCGCTCGAGGAAGTTGAGACCGCCTATGGTGCCCGCAAGGTCGGCACGCATGCTCGCATCAAAGTGCGGCTACCGAAGGACCGCTCCCTGCGGGAAGAGCGAGGCAATCCCCAAAAGCTCGGTGCGCGCGTCGAAACCACGGTGGGCCGCGTGATCTTCAACATGATC
>JBGTMM010000160.1:0-4864 GCA_041743635.1 Bythopirellula sp. | reverse complement strand
CGCCAACTCGTCCGCCAAGGAAGTGAGAATCGGGTGATCGATAATTGGAATTTATGGCGACTGGGTCATCGCACCGATTGCCGCCGCGTTGGCCGCACGACGCACTGCGCCGCGCTGGTTACTGCGCTGACGGTCTTGATGGTCGTTCAATTCGCGGACTCGGCAGCGGCCGTACCCACCTTTACCGACGTAACCGCCACCGCAGGCATCGCGTACCCACTACCGGTGCCAATCCCGCATCTTGGCGACGATTCCATTTCGCAAACGGGTGGAGCCGCAGCTGGGGATTTCGATAACGACGGCTGGCCCGACTTGTTCATCACGCGCCAGTGGGACTCGCCCTTCTTGTACCGCAACAACCGCGATGGCACATTCTCGGATGTCACTTCTAGCGCGTTCACCGCTGGTATGCCAGGTGCCAATTCGGGCGGCGCCAGTTGGGCCGACATCGACAATGACGGCGACTTGGACCTCCACGTCAGTAACGTCTTCAACGCCCAGGGAAACCAACTTTACATCAACGATGGCGCAGGACATTTCACGGACGAGATTAGCACGCGGGGCGCGCAGCTTGGAGGCATAAATGTTGCCTCCGTCAGCGCTTCGTTTGGCGACTACGACAACGATGGTTATCTCGACATGTACACCACCGAGTGGCGCGGGCTTTCCGGTTATACGCAGAATCCGACGCGGGCGCGGCTCTTGCGTAATCTCGGTGCCGCCCAACCGGGCTATTTTCAGGATGTCACCGCCGCGTCCGGCGCGGCGATGGGACCGCTCAGTGGGCTGCCGGTTTACCAAAGTAATTCCTTCACCCCGCGCTTCGTCGACTTCGATCGTGATGGGCATTCGGACATCGTCGTCACCAGCGATTTTGGGACGTCGAGACTGTTTTGGAATGACGGAGACGGCACATTCACTGATGGAACACCGGCGATCGACAACCATCTTGGTAACAGCGATATGGGATCGGCTATTGGGGACTATGACGGAGATGGACTGCTCGATTGGTTTATAACCGATATCTGCCAAGAGGGTACGTGCAATACGTCGTCGGGAAACCGGCTGTTTCGCAATTTTGGCAACCAGCTATTTCTCGAGTCGTCGAATTTTGCGGGCGTGCGCGATGCCGGATGGGGCTGGGGCACCGAAATGCTCGACTACGACAATGACAAAGATCTCGACATCGTGGCGACGAACGGGTACTACGCGGGGCCAAATGTTCCGGACGGATTTAACGACGACCCCATGCGACTCTTCAGAAACAACGGCCAGGGACCTTTTCTGACCACCTTTACCGAAGTCGCGGACAGCGTGGGGATGACGGACACATCGCAAGGCCGCGGACTGCTGAAATTCGATTACGACCGCGATGGCGATCTCGACGTGTTTATCGTCAACAATTTTCAAGCGCCGGTGCTGTACCGCAACGATGGCGGCAATGAAGGTGATTGGTTGCAGATCAAGACCGTGGGCACGATCTCTAATGCCGACGGCGTGGGGGCGTTCATCACCGTCACGCCCGACCTGGCCTTCCCCAATAAAAAACTCGTCCATGAAATCACCCTCAGCAGCACTTTCCTCTCGCAGAGCGAACCGCTGGCCCATTTTGGCTTGGGAGCGAATGCCGATCTGGTGGACTTGATTCGCATTGAGTGGCCAGCCAGCGGCATCGTGCAAGAATTTTACAACGTCGCGCCCAACCAACGGCTCACCATCAGCGAAACGCATCCGTGCGACTTCAATCGTGATGGCAGCGTCAATGGCGAGGATCTCCTTGTTTGGCAAGCGGCCTACGGCCAAGGCAGCGGTGCCGATGCGGATGGAGACGGCGATAGCGACGGCGCCGACTTCCTCGCCTGGCAGCGAAATGTCGGTGTGGGACAACTTAATGCTCTTGCTCCCACCACGGCCCTTCCCGAAGTCAGCACTTTGACCTTGGCCGGCTTTACTGTTTGCTTCCTATTCGGCTGGCCCCATCGACCCGCTCACACCAAATCGCTCGCTCAACAAAAACACCTCCCTCTGGGGGGTATGGCAGGCAAAATATCAGCATTTTTTTGTAAGAATATGCTTGATTACGTTACCTGACCTCTTTAAACTAGACCGAGTGGAAGCGCTTTCAGGCAACACCGACTGGGGTTCAAACCGCTTTTACGAATACTTTTCTCGCCTCGTACAACGCGTGATGTGCGGGCCATTTTTTGAGTAGACTTCTTTTGAGGGAGGGTGTCCTAATGAAACGAATGTTGATTTTGTCTCTAGCCATGGCGTTTGTAGTTGGCGCTAGTTCGGCCAACGGCCAGGTGCTCATCGGCGGTGCCTTGAACAACGGCTACCTTGATGATGCGGTGGCGGTCCAGAACACGACAGGTGCGAATCCAGCTGCCTTCATACCCCAGCCAGCCGTTTGGACGTATCAAGGAACTACGACGCTCTTCGGCAACTTTGTCGACGGGCTGACGGTGGAGGGTTTCGCTAATGGATCGCCGACTCCGCAGACGACCGGCGCTTTGGGTGACCCGCCTCGCCCCGATGGTTGCAGCAACAATCCGCTGACCGCCGATTGCGGCGCATTTTTCAAGTCCTTTGCGGGAACGATTACGGCTACGCCGCCGGCAATGCCGCGTGGCCCCATTACGGTCGACCTTTTTCAGGACCACCCGGCCACTCCAGGTAAGAAGTACACTCTAACGGGATGGGCCGGTGCCGGTGTTGCTCACTTGGCAGTAGGACATGAACTGGCGCTTGAGTTTCTTGATGCCGTCGGAAGCATCATTCCACTGAGCGGCGCTGTCAATCCCATGGCCGAACTTTTGGTCGATAATGGCCTGCCATTTGACTACAAGGAATATATGACCATGGCGGTCGCACCGGCTAATGCAGCCGAGGTGCGGGCGCGCATCTCGATGATCGGCGGTTCAGCGAATCCGACTGGCGGCGATCAGGCGTTTGTCGTGGATGATATCACTTTGACCTGCATTCCCGAGCCAACCAGCCTGTTGCTGGCGGGCTTGAGCATGATCGGCATGATGGGCATGCGTCGTCGTAGCTAATTTAGTCGATTCATCTTGAAATCTCTGCGAGGCATCCGCCAAAGTGGCGGATGCCTTTTTTGTGCCATGATGTGAGGCCACATCAACCCTCTTCTCAAACCGTTCGCTCCGCCGCATCACTTGTTGCTATCTTGCCCGGTCGTTCTGCCGGTTAGCATGGCGATGACCACCAGTAATACTCCCGGATCGACCGGTTTGGTCACGTGATTCTGAAAACCAGCCATCAGGGCCCGTTTGCGATCTTCACTCCGCGCGAACGCGGTAAGCGCTATCGCTGGTATCGTGCCTCCTTGTGAAGCGGACAGTGAACGTATTTCACGGATAAGCTGGTAGCCATCCTTACCCGGCATGCCGATGTCACTGATGATCACATGGGGTTTCTCGAAATCGAGCAATTTGAGAGCCTCCTCGGCACTGCTGGCCGTGGAGACTTGCGCGCTTTGATGTTGCAGGAAGCGACGCACCACGTCCCGTGCATCGACTTCATCATCTACCACTAAAATCTTCAGTCCGCTCAAATGGGGCATCAGAGCGGCCACAGGCGCCTCCATTCCCGCCGTGGGATGAACTCGCTCATTCTCCACGGCGTGCTGCGCGATCTGCAACGGCAAACTCACGACAAAAGTCGCACCTAGCTGGTCGCCGGCGCTCTGCGCTCGCACGCTTCCGCCATGCAATTCGACCAACTGTTTCACAATGGACAAACCTAAACCTAGCCCGCCGTGACGACGCGTAGTGGACTCCTCCGATTGGCGGAAACGCTCGAAAACATGGGGAAGAAAGTCCGTTGAAATGCCGCAGCCCGTGTCGGCCACTGAAATTTCCAGATGCGAATTGACCCGCTCAAGCGATATTTGCACGCGGCCTCCCTTGGGCGTGAACTTTACCGCGTTGGAGACCAGATTCCAAATTACTTGCTGAAGCCGATCAAAGTCGCCGAGGATGGGGCCCGCCATCGGGTCAAGTACCTTGATGATGCGAACGTCTTTCGCATCCGCGGCCGGCTTCACGGTTTCCAGTGCCGCTTCAATGACTTCCGCGGGGCTTATCGATTGCACATTGAGCCGCAGTTTGCCTGAGATAATCCGGCTCATGTCGAGCAAGTCGTCGATGATTTGCACCTGCGCGCGGCTATTCCGCTCGATGGCGGCAAAAGCGTCGGTCATTTCCTGTTGCTCCAGTATGTTCATTCTCAAGAGCTGGGCATAGCCAAGAATTGCGCTCAGTGGCGTCCGCAATTCGTGTGACACGACCGATAAAAATTCATCAGTCATACGGTTGGCCTGCTCCGCCGCACTCCGCGCCGCGCGTTCGCTGGTCAGTAACGCTTCTCGTTCGACTTCCGCAAGCTTGCGTTCCGTTATGTCGGCACAAATGCCTACCATCCGCTGCGCCGCGCCATCTCCATCATGAAACGCGCGGCCCCGTCCTTCCACCCAACGCATTTGCCCATCAGGTCGATGAATGCGGTACTCCACACGGTGCTCTTCATTTTTATCCAAGGAGCGCTGCACGCTGGTTGTTAGCAACGAGTGATCTTCCGGATAGATGTCCTCGAAAACGGCATCGAATTTTCGCGTAAATGTGCCCGGTTGCCGACCATGAAGTTTCTCAAGTTCCGGAGACCAGCGAACCTCGCCCGTGGAGATGTCCCATTCCCAAGTTCCCATCCGCCCCGCGGCAAGGGCGATTCGTAGCCGTTCTTCGCTCTCCCGCAGCGCTTGTTCAGTGCGTTTACGCTCTTCAATTTCCTCGGTGAGCTCGGTATTGTGCGAAGCCAAGAGAGGCAGGTGGAGAGCCTTGGGCAC
>JBGTMM010000159.1:0-5292 GCA_041743635.1 Bythopirellula sp. | reverse complement strand
GATCCCGAACAACTTAATCTCGACGCGGTCAGTGAAGCCGGCGTGGGAGACGACGACACCGCAGTTCCTGCCGAGGAAGCCGTACCGCAAGAAATCGAACCGCAACCAGAACTGCCGCTGGCAAATGTGAGTCGTGTCGTAAGGCTCAACGAGAAGTCAGGTGGCGCGAGTCGCAGCCGCTCTGCCGAGATACAACTCAGCCGCGAGTTGCCCGCACTGACCTTGAAAGACATGCCGCTCTTGGATTTTCTTAACCTCGTAAGCCAACTCGCCGGAGTGCCGGTGAGCGTCGCCCCCGAGCAACTCCAAATGGCCGGCGTCACGCCAGGGAAGGCCGTATCACTCGACATCTCGGCTACCAGTCTTGGCAGTGCTCTCTCGTCTGTGCTCAAGCCGCTACATCTTGAAGCGATAACTGACGGCCCTCAGGTGGTGATCGTCCGCCAAGACGCCAGCAAGATCCGCAGCGTCGATTATCCGATCGACGATTTGCTCGGCAATCAAACCACGGCGGCAGAATTCGCCAAGTGGATCGAAAAGCTCATAGCCCCCGAATCTTGGCAAGCGGGGGGCGGCGACGGCCAAATCACCGTGTCGGAAAAATCCTTGCAGGTTGAGCAATCACAAGCCGTGCAGTATCAGGTGCTATTTTTCCTCGAACGCATCCGGCTGGCCAAGCAACTCCCGCTGCGGAGCCGCTATCCCGAACGACTCTTGTCCGCGAAACCCCTGAGCGTCGGCATTGCTGACCGGCTCGCGGCACCCACCACGTTCACGTTCTCGCACGACACGCCGCTCGCCGAAGTGTTTCACTATTGGCAAGGCGAGGCGGGGCTGCCGATCTTCGTCGATTGGCCTTCCCTTGCGGGTGTGAATCTCTGGCCCGATTCGCACATCACGTGCGGAACCGCAAACGCACCTTGGCACACGGCTCTCGACAACGTGCTCGAACCCCTCAATCTCGGTTGGCGCCCCGCGCCGGGCGGTGGGATTCAAATTACCTCCCGAGCAAAAGTAGATACCGAGCCACAGCTCGACATCTACCCGGCTGGAGAATGGCAAGTCGAACCTACCGAAGCCACCGTGATTAACGATCCAGTGAACAAGCTCACCTACGTCCGCGCCAGCGCCGCTGAACACCGGCAATAATCGTTTGCGGTTTTGCGAGCTACTCCCCCGCGCCCAACACCCGATCCACCGCATCGGCAATTCGTCGGCAACCGTTCATCATCTCTTCAAACTGCGCGAAGTTCAGCGATTGGTAACCATCGCTCATCGCTTTATCGGGATTCGGATGCACCTCGACAATGAGACCATCGGCTCCCGCCGCGATCGCCGCCTTCGCCATCGCGGGGACTAAGCTCGTGTGGCCCGTGCCGTGGCTGGGGTCGATCACTACCGGCAAGTGGGTCCGTTGTTGCACGTAGGGCACGGTCGCCAGTGGCAGGGTGAACCGCGTGTGGCTCTCGAAGGTGCGAATTCCCCGCTCACAGAGCATCACATTTTGATTGCCGCCGTCGAGAATGTATTCCGCCGCCAGCAAGAATTCGTCAATTGTCGCGCTCGGCCCGCGCTTCAAGAGCGCCGCCCTATGCGATTTGCCCACCGCTTCCAGCAAGCGATAGTTCTGCATATTGCGGGCACCGATTTGCAGCACGTCGCTGTACTCGCTCACCAGGTCCACGTCGTCGGGCGAAACGACTTCGGTCACAATCGCGAGGCCCGTTTGCTCGCGGGCTTCGGCGAGCATCTTGAGGCCGATTTCCTTGAGACCTTGGAAACTGTAGGGACTCGTGCGCGGCTTGAACGCCCCACCGCGCAAGGCCGACGCGCCGGCGGCCTTCACCGCGTGGGCACACGCCAAAATCTGCTCTTCAGTTTCCACCGAGCACGGACCCGCAATCACGCCGATCGTGCCGTTGCCCACCGACAAACTGCCGACGGTGATCGTGGAACTTTCCGGCTTGAGTTCGCGGCTGGCCAACTTGTACGGGGCAAGAATCGGTAGCACCTCATCCACCCCTGCACAACTCTCCAGCGAGCCAATCCCCGCGACCCGTTCCTCCCCCACCGCGGCAATCACGGTCCGCTCGGTCCCTTGAATCACAACCGGCTTGAGGCCGAGAGCCTCGACATGCGCCACGGCGTTATCAATGTCCGCCTGCGCGCTCCCGCGCTTCATTACGATAATCATTTTTCGCTCCAATAATTAACGGTGTTTGGTTAGTTGAATTGTTTGAAAAGGAAAGTTTTGGTGAGTAAGTGAGTAAGTATTCCAATGGCCAACTTACTCACTTACTCACCTCCGTACTTACTCACTCCTCCCCACCAACAAAAAAACCCCGAGAACCTTACGGTGCTCGGGGTTTGGTGTTTCGTCAGTGTATGGATTCACTGCTACGCACATCCTCCGGCCCCGCCACTTTTAAAGTAAAAGTAGCGAGTGGTGCTAAACAGGAAATAACCGTAGTCAGCGTGCATAGCTATATTCTGGTCAGGATTTGCGGGGTTGGCAAGTGGAAATGCACTTCGGTTCCGGAACCGCCTAGCCGGAGGGCCACGCCCTCCGGGAGAACCCTGCAAACCCCGTCGGGAGATTGCAAAACACTAAATGGTTCACACAAATACCCGCGGAGACGTCACGTCACCGCGTCAACCGCGCCGATCCCCAACAGCACCATTGCAAACAGTACCACGGCAATCAGCAAAAAGATGCCAAAGAGCACCCGCGCGATTGTGGCCGCGCCGGCGGCAACGCCTGTGAAGCCCGCCCCACCTGCGATGAGCGAAATCACCAACGCGATAATTGCCCAAGTTAAAAGTTCCATGATTATTCCTTCCTAGCCAGCAACGGAGAAATTTGTCTGAAACATGGCAAAATATTCGAGCAAATGCCGTGCCATTTACTTCAATTGTTGGATCAATTCCTGCCCCACCAAGGGCACACCCGTGATTGGGCGAATGGTGCGTAAGGTGCCAGTGGGTTGCGGGCGGTTGAGTTCGAGCGGTTCGGGCGTTTGGAATGTCGCCACGTTGCCGGCCGTGTCGCGGGCTTCGAGTCGCAAGTAAAACCGACCCGGCACATGCCGCTCGATCCGCCACACATAGGAGCCGGTATTCTCCAATCCCGCGGCAACCGTCGACCAGGGGCCGTTAGAGAAGGAGCTGTAGAACAGGCCGATGGGTCGCGGTTCGAGATTGTCGTCGTCAGCTTGCCAACGGATCCGCAAGTGGTCGGAGAGATTTTCCGTGCCTGGCTCGACGGCCAATAGTTCCGCCGTCGGTGGTTGCAGGTCAACCAATACGATGAGCTCCGGTTGCGATCCAGCTTGCGGCGGCGTGAAGCTCGCGCCGTTCGCTCCTTCGACCAAAATGCGGAAACCGAACGTGCCGCCGCTGGGGACTGTGACGCGCGCGGGGCTCCGGTTGTCGGGATCGATGCCAAAACTTTGCCAGGTGTTGCCGTTGTCTTGGGTGCCCCACAATTCGACCTTCGCCACGCCCCAGGGTCCGACGGTTTGCAGATCGTATTCCACGTCGAAGGTGCGAGCGTTTACCAATAGCGGCTCGCCAGGGTTGTGTCCGCCGGTCGCGGCCCACGCGGAACTCTCCTTCGCTGGTAAAGCAATCAGGGCATCGGCGCTTGATTGATTACCCTTGATGAGACTCGGTGCGAAATTGTTCGCTTCGGCTTGGTCGGCATTTTCCGATCCATCGACGGCGAACTTGGCGTGAGTCCGGCGCTGAGGCTGGGCGTCGCTGAAATACGGATTATCCGCTGGCGGTATTCCGACTGGCGACATGTTCTGATTAGCGGCCGGCAATTGATTGTTGGCGGGCCAATCGTGGGCGGGATTGGTGGCGGACTGGAACGGGTTCCCCCTGGCCGAGGCAAACGGTCCGGCGGCCACATTTGGCAACGGAGTTGGTTCGGTTGAGCTGGGCCTCGTGAAACTCGGGCCGTTCATCGGCACGCTCGCGGTGGCTTGGCCGCGCTGGCCGGTGCCATCGGCAATCGAGCCGCGAATTTCGATTTCACTTGCGACTGTCGGTAGCGGCCAACGCACGCTTCCCGACACCCTACCGGGTTGGGAACTCTCGGGCGGGCCGACGCTCACGTTCGTCCACAAGCCACCGGCGGTGCGTGCTTCGATGAGCAGCGAACTGGTGAGTATGTTGGCGTCGGTCGCATCGTAGCGAATCAGAATTTGATTCCCGCCGTCCAGCACCGCAGACAACGTGAGTTGAGGCATTTGCGTGTCGATCACCAACTGCAATTGAGGGACGACAGTCGTGCCACCTAGTGGTTCGCCCTGAGCGTCGAGATGCTTTAGCGCGAACCAATAGCGGCCATCCTCGGGGGCATGATAACTAAAGCCTTGCACGTTCGGCTCGGCGGATTGCAGAACTGTCCAGTCGTTCGCGCCAGTCCGTGAGAGCAAGAGTTGCACTTGGGCAATGTCACGCGTGGCGGGGTCCTCTTTGTTCAACTGATAGGGAATGAACAAGATCGGCTGCTGCCAAAAGATCGGTTGCAGTGTGGGAGCAACTTGGGCGATGACGTTCAACGGGACTGTGAACAATACCAATACGCAGGCAAGCAAACGCAAAAACCGTTTGTGCGGAATGTTGAAGCCGAGTGGGAATACCGAAAGAGTGAGCATGGTTGTCTTAGCGGCTAAAAATGTCATCCCGAGGGAGCCTAGGCGACCGAGGGATCTGGTTGGCAGCGCGGGTGATTGTGGATGTGCGTGTGAGGATGGAATTTAGATTCCTCAGTCGGCGCCACAATAATCAAAAGCTGGCCTTTGGAATGACAGGTGGCGAGGTGTCTCCCATTTCTTGGTATCGGAGTTGTCCGTGGGAGGCCTTGATCCGCAAGTCGAAGCTGAGGTTCCTGCGGAATTTGGGAAAGATTCTCCTGTTTTTCCGTGGTTTCCGGCCAGGTCAACTTTGCCGGTGCCGGACATTTCTGGACTCCAACTAGCAAGTCGCTCATAATAGAATTAGCCAAAGAAATCTGGTGGGTTGTGCGGGCAACAGAGGCAGTCGGTTTGAGTAGGTGGCACGCGCGGCGTGTCATGAATTCCCATGAATGAAGAATTGCGGTCGCTCACTGAGGCGGCGCTACTGTTCGCGGCGGTATTCGTTTTGACGGCCATCGGGATCGCGATCGTCAGAAGGTTTCGCGGTGGTAAGGCCGACGACATGGCCGAGAGCCGCGAGCTAATGACAAAGTTCCGTGAATTGCACGATGAAGGTGGGCTAAGCGACGACGAATTCCGAACTATT
>JBGTMM010000158.1:0-2657 GCA_041743635.1 Bythopirellula sp. | reverse complement strand
GCCGTAACTGGCAGGCATCACAATCGGGTTGCCACGAACATCGACAAATTGATTGCCCACGGCCGCAGCCGGACCACCCGCCAAGGGCGACGCCATGTGAGCCGGAATTTGCGAAGCCTGATGCATCGGGGTGCCGTGCATCGGGCCACCGCGCTGGGCAAACGTCGGAGCGACATAGCTCCCCTGTTGCGACCAACAGGACGTCGTGACCGCCAAACCCAACAGCAATCCCATCGACAGTCGAACGACTGTTAAGCGACATTTCATTGAATAATCCCCCCATGTCGCTCCACGCGGCCAGGCCGGGGAGCAGCTTTGGTCAATGGCCTAAGTCACATCAAGACCACTGTCCAAACTTGTTCAGAAAAGTGACCACAGTCCGCGTTCCCAGGAGCGCATTGGCCCGAGTTCTGGGGTCGGAGGTCCTACCGGTAGGGATTATCGGACCGGCACGAGCAGGAGAATCAGAATTTTCGTTACAGTCGTTAAAATTCGCTTGTCTGGCTAAGCCATGTTGACGAAACCCACAGACTGGGCGTGCTTGCATTGCAATCCTTTTCGAGAAAAGAACTTACGCCAAGGGGAGGCCCGTAATCGCCCGGTCATTGCGGGGAAATTTCGGGAAAAAATAGAACAGGCGCGTGACAATTTTGTTTCTTTTCTGCCATTCCGAACGAGTGGAAAAGCTGTCGTAAACGACGAGTTTTCTGAGAGATTGGCAATCTTATCGGTTTGTGACGGGGTCAGTCGCACGAGCCTGCCGCTGCCAGGAAATTTGACGGTGAGCCAGTCTGAAAGTAGTATGAAGCTTGCGTTTGTGAGTCAAAGTTTGCCTTTGTCAAGCCAAGGTAAGCGGGTTGGATCAAAAAGCGCACGTTGCCAGGCGTGATCTTTCCACCTCCGATGGCTCCCATCGCACGGGCAGCTCTCATTGCACATGAGAAAAGTGGCCATTATGAGGTCAGGGGCATTGGGTAACTGATCACATGCTCGATTGGTGACATTCTCTTGAGAATCGAACTCGAGAGATTCGAGACCATCGGCGTGTGACAAGCGGGTGTTCGGCGCGTATTGATGTCTGCGCGGTTCACCCAATCAGACGACCAATCATCAACGGAACTTAGAAGCAATTGAGAGGGCAACTACGTGCCTAAGAACATTTCTGCGCAATTTTTCGGTTTGAACTTCTTGCAAGGTAAGAAACGTCGGCCGGCGGGTGTTAGTCGCCGCGATAAATATCGCCGATTGCAAATCGAGACGCTCGAGGCCCGACAAGTGATGTCGGCCACGCCGGTCAGCTACGACTTCGACCACACCGACGTCGTAATGCACAACATTCTGATGGACTCGCAAGCCATCAGGTCCCTGACCAATGCGTCCGACCTCTCCCAGTACAGCGAGGCACAACTGGCTTCGACCACGCAATGGGTCATCTTCACGGAACTTGGCACCGACCTCAGCTCATACGCCGCCGAAGGGGGTTTCACGGTCAACACCGCGACCGAGATCGTGCCCGGATCGTTCGTGGTGACCGTTGGAGCGGGTGGCGCTGACGCACTGATTTCAGCGCTGTCTAATGAAGGGCCAATCGACTTTTTCTATCCGTTGGTGCCTTTCCAACTGGAAGGGACGGCTATCACCAACGATCCCCTGCTCGAGCGCCAATGGCATCTCGTGAACTATGGCCAAGAAGTGGGTAACCCCAACTTTGGCTTCTTGTTCGGCGAGGTCGATGAAGACATCAACATCGAGGAAGCCTGGGATTTTTATACGGGTGAGGGAATTGTGATCGGGATTGTCGATAGTGGAATTCAAACCAGCCACCCCGACTTGAATGCCAATATTCGCGACGATCTGGCTATTGACCTCGCGGGTGGAGACAACAATCCCTCGCCCACTGGCAACGACGCCCACGGAACGGCGGTCGCCGGCCTTGCGGCCGCTGTCGGCAACAACAATGAGGGTGGTACGGGCGTCGCTTATAACGCCGAGATTGCGCCCATTCGCTTATTCAGCGACGACCCCTTTGATCCCATCGGTACCAACGATTTCCAAATCTCGCAAGCTTTGCTCCATCAATTCCAGGAAATTGACATCTACAACCACAGTTGGGGCATCCCGCCGGTGGCCGATGATCAGGGAGTTGTCGAGAATCCGCGTGCCATTTTCGATTTTGGTCCTCTCTCTACATTAGCGTTACGAAATTCCGTGTTTTTTGGTCGTGGTGGGCTGGGGAGCATTCACGTTTTCGCCTCTGGTAATAGCGCTGGCATTCGCGATAGCGGCAATTACAGCGGACAGGTTAATTCGCGGTACACAATTGCCGTCGGCGGGGTGATCCACGATGGCACCGCGGCTTCCTACGCGGAGGCTGGTGCCGCGATTCTCGTCGTCGCACCCACCGGCTCAAATCCCGAGACCATCATCCGCGACAACGAACTTGGCAGCGGACTCACCACTACGGACTTAATCGGGGAAGCAGGTTTCAATCAATTGCCTGTGAATGGTAGTGAGGTCGATGCCGACTTTTTCCTCGACACCGACTACAGCACGCGTTTCAACGGCACCTCCGCCGCCGCCCCCATCGTCTCCGGCGTGATCGCCTTAATGCTGGAAGCGAATCCCAACCTCACCTATCGTGACGTCCAGCACATTCT